>JBILYJ010000270.1:0-6982 GCA_044377795.1 Reyranella sp.
TCTCCGACTTCGAGCGCACCCTCCCCTTCCGCCGCGACAGCGCCGACGACCTCGACGCCCTGCCCGAGCCGCAGGCCAACATGTCGAAGGAAGACTTCAAGGCGATGGTCGAGACCTGCAAGGAGTACATCCGCGCGGGCGACGCCTTCCAGATCGTGCCGTCGCAGCGGTTCTCGCTGCCCTTCAAGCTGCCGCCGCTTTCGCTCTACCGGGCGCTGCGCCGCATCAACCCCTCGCCGTTCCTGATCTTCTTCGACTATGGCGACTTCACCATCGTGGGGTCCTCCCCCGAGATCCTGGTGCGGCTGCGCGACGACACCGTCACGATCCGCCCGCTCGCCGGCACCCGCCGCCGTGGTGCGACGCCCGAGGAAGACAAGCAGCTTGCCGAAGAGCTGCTGGCCGATCCCAAGGAGCGTGCCGAGCACCTGATGCTGGTCGACCTGGCGCGCAACGATGTCGGACGCGTCTCGAAGATCGGCTCGGTGCGGGTCGTCGAGCAGTTCACCATCGAGAAGTACAGCCACGTCCAGCACATCAGCAGCCACGTCGAGGGTACGATCGAGGAAGGGCTCGACGCGATCGACGTGCTGAAGGCGGGCTTCCCGGCCGGTACGCTCTCGGGCGCGCCCAAGGTGCGGGCCATGCAGATCATCGACGAGGTCGAACCGGTCCGCCGCGGCATCTATGCCGGCTGTGCCGGTTATTTCGCGGCCAACGGCACGATGGACACCTGCATCCTGCTGCGCACAGGGCTGGTGAAGGACGGGACGATGTACGTGCAGGCCGGCGTCGGCGTGGTCGCCGATTCCGATCTCGAAGCCGAATACCAGGAGAGCGTCCAGAAGGCCCGCGCCCTCGTGCGAGCCGCCGAAGAGGCCGTCCGCTTCGCCAGCGCCGGCCAGTGGAGCGCCGGCAACAAGCGGCGTTAATTCTCCGTCGTCCTGAGCGGAGCTGCCCGCAGGGCGGCGCAGTCGAAGGACCTCTTTTCCGACGCACAATCTGTCGAGACGAAAAGAGGTCCTTCGACTGCGCGACGGAGCCTGCCCCGAGGTCTTCCGAGGGGGCGCTCCGCTCAGGACGACGGTCTATTTTCTGCCGCTAAGGCAGCGCGTCCGGGGAGAAGCCGGCGGGGGGCGTGAAGCGGGTCTTGAAGGTTCGCGACCAGGCCTCGTTGGCGATGCGCTGGGCGTCGCGCAGGATCTTGTCCTCGTCCATCGTCAGCACGGCGCCGTCCTTCATCACCCACTTGCCGTCCACCATCACCGACTGCACGTCGCGTGCCTGGCCGTTATGGACGAAGTCGGAGACGACGCGCAGCACGGGGATAAGGTGGGCGCGCTGCAGGTCGACCATGATCAGATCGGCCTTGTTTCCGGGCGCCAGCCAGCCGCCGTCGGGAACGCCCAGCGCGCGATAGCCGTTGCGCGTCGCCCAGCGCAGCGCCCGCTCCGGCGTCGGCTCGCGGCCGTCCTCGCGGCGCACCCGCTCCATGAACAGGCCGGTGCGCATCACCTCGACCATGTCCTCGGCCATGTTGTCGGAGCCCATGCCGATGTTGCAGCCGTAGCTCTCCAGATCGGCGACACGCGGGCTGAGGCCACGGCGCGCGGCGATGGCGGAATTGAACGAGACGTTGACCTTGGCCTCGCCCAAAAGCTTCTCCTCCGACGGCTCCATGCAGCGGCAATGGGCGCAGATGATGCGGTCGTTGAGGAAGCCCAGGTCGGCGAGATACTCGGTCGGCAGCCGGTTGCGGTGCGCACGCACGGCGGCCACCTCGCCCCAGATCTGGTTGAGATGGATGGTGATGCGCGTGTCGAGCTGCTTCTGCAGCGCACTCAGATCCTGCAGCAGTTCGGGCGAGCACATGTCGGGCGCCCAGGCGGAGATGGCGATGCGCATCCGCCCGTCCGCCTTGCCGTTCCAGTCGCGGTGATTGCGCTCGATGGTCTTGATGTGATTCTGCCCCAGCGCGCGGTCGAGCTGGTAGGGCGCCGGATCGCCGATCGAGGTGCCGATGCGGTCGTAGGCGCGCTCCGCCAGCAGGAAGCGCATGCCGGTGTCGGCCAGGGCGCCGGCATAGTGGTCGACGTCGTTGGAATCCTCGAGCACGTGCGTGGTGCCGCTGCGCAGCGCCTCCAGCGCGCCCAGCAACGCAAAGGCGCGGCGCTCGTCGGGCGTCATCTCGGGCAGCGGGATCGGCGACAGACCGCCCGAAAAAGGCGGCTTGTGCGAGGGCGACAGGTCCTCGAACACGCCGCGCGCCAGGGTCATGGTGAAATGCGTATGGATGTTGGCGAAGCCCGGCATCACGAGCTTGCCGCTGCCGTCGATCTTCTCGGCGCCGGGATAGCTCGCCAGTATGTCGGCGCTGGGGCCGATGGCGGCGATGCGGTCACCCTCGATCGCGATCGCTGAGTTGTAGTGGACGCTGTCGGCATCGTCGACGGTGACGATGGCGGCGTTGTGAATCACGATGGTCAAGGTTTCCTCCCCGGGCGTTTCGTCGGTGCGACCGCTTACTGCTTCTTCTTCATGTTCCAGAACATCGGCACCGGTCCGCTGAGCTGGTCGGTGATCGTGGTGCGCATGGCGACCGGCATGATGTACTGGCCGAGATTGGCGTACATCGGGTATTCCGACGCGCGCACCTGGATGGCGATGGCCAGCTCCTTGCGTTCGGCCTCGGTGGTCGCGCGGGAGAAGGCGTCGCGCAGCTTCTCGATCTGCGGGTCGCACGGCCAGCCGACATTGGCCTTCTCGCAGGTGGCGGCGATGTAGGACATCATGATCGGATCGAGCAGGTCGGCCGACACCCAGGTAGTGATGAAGGCATGCCAGCCGCCTTTGTCCGGCGGCTCCTTGCGGGTGCGCCGCGACAGCACGGTCTGCCAGTCCATCGCCTGCATGTCGACGGTGAAGCCGCCCCTCTCCAGCAGCGACTTCACGATCGGCGTCAGCCGGCCGGTCTGCGTGTCGGTGGCGAACAGCAGCACGACCGGCGTGCCGTCATAACCTTCCTGCTTGAGGATCTCCTTCGACTTGGCGAAGTCGGAGTTCAGCTTGTCCTCGAAGCCCTTGTCGGTGGCGAAGGGCGTGCCGCAGATGAACAGCGCCTTGCACTCCTTGTAATATTTCTCGTCGCCGAAGCCCGCGATCAGGAAATCCTTCTGGTTCAGGGCATAGAGCGCCGCCTGGCGGATCTTCGCATTGTCGAACGGCTTGTGCAGCGTGTTGAAGCGGAGGTTCATCTGACCTCCGAGCTTGTTGTAGGTGCCGATGACGATGTTCTTGTCCTTGGCAAGCAGCGGCAGCAGCTCGATCTCGGGCTGGTCGATATAGTCGATCTCGCCGTTCAGCAGCGCGTTCACCGCGGTCTGGGCATCGGTGATGTTGAGCCATTCGACCCGGTCGACGTTGACCACCTTGCCGCCGGCCAGGCCCGAGGCCGGCTCGCTGCGCGGCTTGTAGTCCTTGAACTTGTCGTAGACCGTCTTCTCACCGGGCCGCCACAGGTCCTTGCGGAAGACGAACGGGCCCGAGCCGGTGGAGTCGCTGATCTGCACGTTGTTGGGCGTATCGGCGACCCGCTTGGGCATGATGAAGGGCACAGTGGAACTGGGTTTGCCCAGCGACTCGAGCACCAGCCCGTAGGGCTCCTTCAGCACCAGGGTGAAGGTCTTGTCGTCGACCGGCTTCAGCTCCTTGACCAGCGAGAACAGCTTCTGCCCCATCGCGTCCTTGGGCGCCCAGCGCTGCAGGGAGGCGATGCAGTCGGCCGAGGTCACCGGCGCGCCGTCGTGGAACTTCAGCCCGTCCCTCAAGGTGAACGTGTAGGTGAGCTTGTCGTCGCTGATCTTCCAGCCGTCGAGCATCTGCGGCCTGACGACCAGATTTTCGTCCATGGCCAGCAAGGTGTCGTAGACCATGTAGCCGTAGTTGCGGACGTTGTAGGCCGAGGTCCAGATCGGATCGATGATCTTGATGTCGGCGTGCATGACCGCTCGTATGGTCTGCGACTGGGCGGAAAACGGCAGCAGCGCTGCCACGGCGGCACCGAGTGCCCACTTCATCGCTCGCATGATCGCGCCCCCGTATGGTTCGTCATTGCATTCGGAACGCAATCGGCATGCCATTTCCCCCGAGCGATCCTGCGGTGCTAACCTCCCGGAAACGGAGGAAAGCCCATGTCCGACTGGCAAAATCGCTATCAGCGCCTGCTGTTCGACCGTCCGCACCCCAAGGTGCTGCGGGTCACGATGAACCGGCCCGAGAAGTACAATGCGACCGACGCGATCATGCACCGCGAGCTGGTCGATGTGTGGCGCGACATCGACGGCGACGACACCGTCAACTGCGTGATCATCCAGGGCGCGGGCGGCAAAGTGTTCTCGGCCGGCGGCGACTTCGACATCATCGAGAAGAACATCAAGGACTACAACGCGCTGCTGCGCACCTGGAAGGAAGCGCGCGACATCGTCTACAACGTCATCAACTGCTCCAAGCCGATCGTCAGCACCATGCGCGGTCCCGCGGTCGGTGCGGGCCTCGTTGCCGGCATCCTGGCCGACGTATCGATCGCCTCGAAGAAGGCCAAGATCATCGACGGGCACACCCGGCTCGGCGTCGCCGCCGGCGACCATGCCTGCATCGTCTGGCCGCTCCTCTGCGGCATGGCCAAGGCCAAATACTACCTCCTGCTCTGCGAGGCGATCGACGGCGAGGAGGCCGAGAAGATCGGCCTGGTCTCGCTCTGCGTCGAGGACGACCAGCTCGAGGCCAAGGGCCTGGAGGTCGCCACCAAGCTCGCCGAGGGCGCGCAGACCTCGATCCGGTTCACGAAGTATGCGCTCAACAACTGGCTGCGCATGATGGGGCCCACCTTCGACACTTCGCTCGGCCTCGAAATGCTGGGCTTCCTCGGACCCGAGGTGAAGGAAGGGCTCGCCTCCCATCTCGAGAAGCGCAAGCCCAAGTTCGACCCCTACTCGCCTCTTTGAGGAGCGACCGATGCGCGGACTCGACGGAAAGAACGTCATCGTCACCGGTGGCGGCGGTGCCATCGGCGGCGCCATCTGCCGCCGCTTCGCGGGCTACGGTGCCTGCGTGGGCGTGTTCGACAAGAACCTCGAGGGTGCGCAGAAGGTCGCGGCCGAGATCAACGGGTTCGCCTCGGGCGTCGACATCGCCGACTACGAGGCGGTGGGCAGGGCGATCGCCGACTTCGAAGCCAAGGCCGGCCCGACCGACATCCTGGTCAACAATGCCGGCTGGGACCGGTTCGTGAACTTCGTCGACACCACGCCCGACCTCTGGGACCAGCTCATCGCCATCAACCTGCGCGGACCGCTCAACATGAGCCACATCGTGCTGAAAGGCATGGTGGCGCGCGGCAGCGGCCGCATCGTCAACATCGCCTCGGACGCGGGCCGTGTTGGCTCCTCCCAGGAAGCTGTCTACTCCGCCTGCAAGGGCGGCATCATCGCCTTCACCAAGACCGTGGCACGCGAGGTCGCGCGCAAGGGCATCACCCTGAACGCCGTCTGCCCCGGTCCGACCGACACGCCGCTGCTGGCTGCCGTCGCCGGCGACGACGAGCGCGGCCAGAAGGTCCGCGCCGCCCTCGTCGGCGCCATTCCGATGAAGCGCGTCGGCCAGCCCGAGGACATTCCGGGCGCCGTCTGCTTCCTGGCGAGCGACGATGCAAGCTTCATCACCGGCCAGACGATCAGCGTCTCCGGTGGCCTCACCATGCATGGATAAAGGAGCCTCCCGATGAGCGAACTGTGGATCCAGCCGACCGGTGCCGCTCTCGCGGCCGACGTGCACGGCGTCGACCTCTCCCAGCCGGTCAGCGACGCGGTGTTTGCGCGCATCGCCGAGGCCTGGGCCGAGCATCTGGTGCTGCGTTTCTCGGGCCAGAAGCTCGACGACCCCATGCTGATGCAGTTCAGCGCCCGCTTCGGCGAACTCGACCGCGTGCCGATTGGGGCCGCCAACCTCGATCGCATCAATTCGGGCGTCGTCCCGGAAGCGGTGGACTGGGTCGCCGTGATCGCCAATGCCAAGAAGGACGGCAAGGAGATGGGCGGGCTCGGCTCCTACGAACTCGTCTGGCACACCGACATGTCCTACAACCCGCTGCCGCCGCGGGCCTCGCTCCTCTACGCGCTCGAAGTCCCGGCCGACGGCGGTAATACCGGCTTCCTCAACATGTATACGGCCTACGAAACCCTGTCGCCCGCGCTGAAACGCGCGATCGAGGGCAAGACCTGCATCCACGATTCCAGCCGTAACTCGGCTGGCGAACTGCGCAAGGGATTCCAGCGCACCGTCGACGTGCGCCATACGCCGGGCGCCGTGCATCCCCTCGTCCGCCTGCATCCGGTCACCGGCCGCAAGGCGCTGTTCCTCGGCCGCCGGCCCGGCGCCTACATCCACGGGCTCGAGGTCGAGGAGAGCGAAGCCTTGCTCGACACGATCTGGGCGCATGCCACGCAGGAGAAGTTCGCCTGGTACCAGAAGTGGCGCGCGGGCGATCTGGTGATGTGGGACAATCGTTGTGTGATGCACCGCCGCGATGCGTTCGACGAGAAGTTGAGACGCCTGATGCACCGGACCCAGATCGTCGGCGAGACCGTACTGGCCGGCTAGTTGCCATGAAGCCCCTGCTCTTCGCAGCCTGCCTGGCGCTGCTTCCCCTGGCTGCGCTTGGAGCACCCGATGCTTCACAGAGCGCCGCGATCTGCGGGACACGCACGACCTGCAAGGTCGAGAAGACCCATGATGCCGGCAAGTCGCCGGCAGGGACGTCGCTTGCCGTCGTCGAGGTCCGCCTCGGCCTCGCCGACAAGCCCAGGGACCAGGACCAAGGCTGCATCAATGGCAACGCGCGGGACGGCGGCGTCGAATACTGGCTGCTGGACGGCAAGGCGACGCCGAAGCAGGTCCTGCAGCTCTGCAACGACGGTTATGGCTC
>JBILYJ010000271.1:0-6980 GCA_044377795.1 Reyranella sp.
GCCTCGTGGAGAAGCTGCGGGCGACCGAGAATGCCGAGGCGCTCTACGCGCTGCTCGTCGAAACGGTTCAGGCGCAAAGCGCCGCCTGAACCTCCTTATTTAGGCATCTTCGGCCAGACGTCCTCAGTGCACCAGCGCGGGCTCGAGTTCGTGCTGGCGGATCAGCGCCTGCGCGATCTCGATCGACGGGACCGACGCCATCGGCTTGCCGTCGGCCGAGAAGATGCCGACGGCGTGTGCCCCATCGGGAAGGCTGACCTCCTTCACGTAGGCGATATGCTCGGCGCCGAGGCTGAGAAATGCCTCCTCGGCGAGGGGGGTGAACATCACGACGTTGGTTTCGTTTTCCATGGCTACCTCCTTGGCAGCGTCAACGCGCACCGCCTCAGCGGCTGCGACGCGCGGTGATATCGATCGTTTGGTCCGCACTGCCGGCAGTGGAGCCGGCGTCGATGCGGATGGTTCGAATGCGGGGCTCGAGAAGCGGGCGCACCAGGTCGATCGCCAACAGGCCGTTGTCGAGACGGGCGCCCGTCACCTCGATTCCGTCAGCGAGCATGAAAGCCCGCTGGAACTGGCGCGCCGCGATGCCGCGATGGAGGTAGACACGGTCGCCGTCGTCGGCCTGCTTGCCGCGGACGGTGAGCTGGTTCTCGACGATTTCGATGGCAAGTTCGCTGCTCGTGAAGCCGGCAACCGCCAGCGTGATGCGCAGCCCGTTCTCGCCGATCCGCTCGATATTGTAGGGCGGATAGCCCTCGGCGTTCTTGGCCAGCCGGTCGAGCGTCCGCTCGAACTGGTCGAAACCCAGCAGCAAAGGTGAACTAAACACAGAAACGCGACTCATTCTGAACCCTCCTCCGTGGAGCGAGTGGCAGGGAACCCCGTGCGGGCCTTCCCTTGGAATGAATCTGGGGTGCAGTGGTCGCCGTTCAAGGGCCTCCCGATCCTGCCAACCCATCGCCAGAGGGCTTCGGCTGGGGTAAGCTGTCGAAAACCCCTCCACCGCCCGGCCGCTCGAGCCTCCCGGGCCAAAGAACGAAAAGATGACGTTGGTCGCTGACACAAGACGGCCCGGGGAGCCTTTGGTTTCCGGCGCCCGGCCCATCCGATCCGTTCCGACACGCCCGTCTGCCGCGGCAAAGGGAGAGCGCCCTGCGTTCGGCCGCTGGTTCCTGGGCTCGTCGCTCTATTCCCTGACTCTGAGCCAGGCCACGCCGCGCAGCTTCTTTGCGGTGGCGGCCGATTCCTGGCCGGGCGATCCGGTGCTCGGGCAGCGGCTGCTGCTCGGCGGCGAATTCGCCGCCGCCGGCAGCACCGGCATGGTGCTGCCCGATTCGGACGATCCGCCGTGGCAGCGCGCCGGCGCCGCGCCGCTCTGGCTCGATGCGCTGAACGGGTTCACCTGGCTGCGCGACCTGCGCGACAACGGCGATTCGCACGGTGCGCTGCTCGCCGCGAAACTGGTCGACGACTGGACCAACCGCGAATGGCGCTGGTCGCCGGTGACGTGGAAGCGCGACGTGCTGGCGGCGCGCATGGTCGCCTGGATCCGGCACTATGAATGGATGGCCGCGGCGGCCGATTCCGGCTTCTCGGCCCGCTTCGTGTTCTCGCTGGGCCGCCAGCGGGTGCATCTGCGTCGCGTGGCGCGCCGTGGCATGGTCGGGCACGAGGCCGTTTCCGTCTACAAGGCGCTGATCTTCGCCGACCTCGCGTTCATCCGTGACGGCAAATATTTCGAGAAGAGCCTCGAGCAGTCGCTGACGCGGCTCTCGAAGTTCCTGAAGCGCTATGTGCTGCACGACGGCATCGTCTCGGAGCGCGCGCCGCACCTGCAGCTCACCGTGCTGCGGCACCTGATCGACGTGCGGGCCGCCCTGGCGTCCGCCGAGCGCCGCGCACCGGCCGAACTGGTGGCCGCAATCGACCGCATGGCGCCGATGCTGCGCTTCTTCCGCCATGGCGACGGCGGGTTGGCGCTGTTCAATGGCACATGGGAAGGCGACCGCCGCCTGATCGACCTCGTGCTGGCACGCACCGGCTCGGGAGAGGTCGCGCCGGCGATGGCGCTGGCCAGCGGCTTCCAGCGCCTTTCCGCCGGGACCTCGCTGGTGATCGCCGATGCCGGCAGCCCGCCTGGCCGCGGCATGGACGGCATCGCCCATGCCGGCACCCTGAGCTTCGAGATGAGTGCGGCGCACGAGCGGCTGGTCGTGAACTGCGGCACCTATCCCGGCGCGCCGCGCGACTGGCAGCACTTCATGCGTTTCACGGCTGCGCATTCGACGGCGGTGGTCGACGATGTGAACTCGACCGAGATCACCAACCATGGCGCGCTGGAATATCGCGCCGGCAACGTGCTGATCGATCGGGCCGACGATGCGGGCGCCCAGTGGCTCGACATGTGCCATGACGGCTACCGCTCGCTCTACGGCATCATCCATCGCCGGCGCCTGTGGCTGTCGCCCGATGGCGGCGATCTGCGCGGCGAGGACTCGTTCCTGGGCTACGAGGGCAGGCCGGTCACCGTGCCGGACCGGCGCTACATCGTGCGCTTCCATCTGCACCCGACGGTGAAGGCGACCCTGGCCCAGAGTGGACAGGCCGTGCTGATGCGGCTGCCGAGCGGCCGCGGCTGGCGGCTGCGCGCGACCGGTGCCGGCATCGGCCTGGCCGAGAGCATCTATCTCGGCGAGGCCGGGCGCGTGCGGCGCACCGAGCAGATCGTGCTGGTCGGCCAGGTCCCGGCGGAGGGCACCACCGTGAAGTGGGCCCTCACGCGCATGGAAGGCTGACGGCTACGGCTTGAGGAAGCCGACCGCGCGATAGACCTCGTCGAGGATCGGCGCCGCGACAGCGCGGGCGCGCTGGGCGCCGTTGCGCAGCACCCCGTCGACATGGCCGGGGTCCTTCATCAGCCGCTGCATCTCCGTGCCGATCGGGCCAAGCTTGGCCACGGCGAGATCGGTCAGCGCCGTCTTGAACTCGGAGAACTGCTTGCCGGCGAACTGCGCGACCACGGCGTCCTTCTCCTGGTCGGCGAGGGCAGCGTAGATGCCCAGAAGATTGTCGGCGTCCGGCCGCTTCTCGGCATCTTCCAGCGTGTCGGGCATCGGCAGCGGGTCGGTCTTGGCGCGGCGGATCTTCTGGGCGATCGCATCGGCATCGTCTGTGAGGTTGATGCGCGAGTAATCCGACGGATCGGACTTGCTCATCTTCTTGGTGCCGTCGCGCAGGCTCATCACGCGGGTCGCCGCGCCAAAAATCAGCGGCTCGGTGATCGGGAAGAAATCGGGCTGGCCGAAATCGTTGTTGAACTTGATGGCGATGTCGCGCGTCAGCTCGAGATGCTGCTTCTGGTCCTCGCCGACCGGCACGTGCGTGGCCTTGTAGATCAGGATGTCGGCGGCCATCAGCGCCGGATAGGCGAACAGGCCCAGCGAGACGTTCTCGCGGTCCTTGCCGGCCTTCTCCTTGAACTGCGTCATGCGGCTCATCCAGCCCATGCGCGCCACGCAATTGAAGATCCAGGCGAGCTGCGCGTGCTCGGGCACCATCGACTGGTTGAAGACGGTCTGCTTGGCGCCGTCGACGCCGGCCGCGAGGAAAGCCGAGGCGATCTCGCGCGTCTGTGCCGCCAGCATCTTGGGATCCTGCGGCACGGTGATCGCGTGCTGGTCGACCACGCAGTACAAGCACTCGTAATCGTTCTGCAGGCGCGCGAAGTTGCGGATCGCGCCGAGATAGTTGCCGAGATGGAGATTGCCGGTGGGCTGCACGCCCGAGAGGATGCGGCCCTTGAGGCCGCGCGCTTCGTAAGCGGCGAGATGCGTGTTGGGCGTGCCGGCGGCGGCGGGGATCGTGTCAGGCATGGATGTGGACTCCGCTGGAGGTCGATGGCGCGGGGTTTGGACCTCCGCGCACCCCACCGGTGGAAGGTCAGGGGCGGGCGGGTATCGCGCAAAGCTTCGGCGCGATCAAGCATCGAACCGGCGGGGCATTGACGCCGGCCGCGCGTGCTGGTCCCATCTCACCCGTACGCATCTTGCAGGATAGCGGGAGCGTCAGGGAACGGCTTCGACGATCGCTGTGGAGGCATCGATGAACGAGCGTGGCTTGCGGAGTCTCGTCGACAAGGTGAAAGCCGGTCGGCTGTCGCGCCGCGGCTTCATCCGGCGCCTGGCGGCGGCGGGGCTGACCGCTCCCATGGCGACCCAGCTCCTGGCGCTCTCCGGCGTGGCGATGGCGCAGTCCCGACCGGTCTACAAGCCCACCAGGCGCGGGGGCGGTGGTCTGCTCAAGGTGATGTGGTGGCAGGGGCCGACGCTCCTCAATCCGCACTTCGCCGTCGGCACCAAGGACCAGGACGCCTCGCGCCTGTTCTATGAGCCGTTGGCGGCGTGGGACCGCGACGGCAACCTGAGGCCCAAGCTCGCGGCCTCGATCCCCAACCGGGCCGACGGTACGCTGTCGGCCGATGGGCTCTGGGTGGTCTGGAAGCTGAAGCGGGACGTGCGCTGGCACGACGGCAGGCCCTTCACCGCGGACGACGTGGTCTTCACCTGGCAGTATTCGAACGATCCGGCCACGGCGACGGTGTCGAACGGCTCCTACAGGGACGTCACGGTCGAAAAGGTCGACGACCACGCCGTGCGCGTGACCTTCAAGCAGCCGACGCCGTTCTGGGCCGATACGTTCGTGGGCTGGGCCGGCTGCATCATCCCCAAGCATCTGTTCGGCGACTATACGGGAGCGAAGTCGCGCGAGGCGCCGACCAATCTCAAGCCGGTGGGAACCGGCCCATATAAATTCAAGGACTTCAAGCCGGGCGACCTCGTCACCGGCGAGATCAACACCGACTACCACGAGCCCAACCGGCCGCATTTCGATGCGATCGAGATGAAGGGCGGCGGCGATGCGGTGTCGGCGGCGCGCGCGGTGCTGCAGACCGGCGAATACCACTTCGCCTGGAACCTGCAGGTGGAGGACGAGATCCTCGTGCGCATGGAGAAGGGCGGCAAGGGACGGGTCATCGTCACCCTGGGCGGCGGCATCGAGCACATGCAGCTGAACAACACAGATCCGTGGACGGAGGTCGATGGCGAGCGGTCCAGCCTCAAGACCAGGCATCCGATCCTGTCGGACCGGGCGGTGCGCGAGGCGCTCTCGCTGGTGATCGACAAGAAGTCGATCCAGGACCACATCTACGGCCGTATCGGCATCGCGACGGCCAACTACATCAACAACCCCGAGCGCTTCCGCTCGAACAAGACGTCCTACGAGTTCAACGTCGACAAGGCCAATGCCGTGCTCGACAAGGCGGGCTGGGGGCGCGGCGCCGACGGCGTGCGGGCCAAGGACGGCAAGAAGCTCAAATTCGTCTACCAGACCTCGATCAACCAGCCGCGCCAGAAGACGCAGCAGATCATCAAGCAGGCCGCCCAGCGGGCCGGCATCGACATGGAGCTGAAGTCGGTGACGGCCTCGGTGTTCTTCTCCTCCGACGTCGCCAATCCCGACACCTACACCAAGTTCTATGCCGACCTTCAGGAATACAGCAATGGCATGAACGCGCCCGATCCCGAGGTCTTCCTGCGCCAGTTCTGCTCCTGGGAAGCCGCCACGAAGGACAACAAGTGGCAGGGCCGCAACGTCACGCGCTGGCAGAACCAGGAATACGACGAGACGCACAAGGCGGCCCAGGTGGAGCTCGATCCGGTGAAGCGGGCCGCCTTGCTGATCAGGTGCAACGAGATGGTGATCGAGAACTTCGTGGTGATCCCGCTGGTCATGCGGCCGAGCGCCGTCGCCGCCGCCTCGAACCTCGTGCTCGAGATCAGCGGCTGGGACAACAACACCTGGGACCTCGCAAACTGGTATCGCGAGAGCTGATGCTCAAGCCTTGGCGCGATCGCGGTCGGGATGGTGGAACAGCAGGACGACCAACACCGACGAAAGGGCCAGCGCGGTCATCAGCAGGAAGCCATCGGCGAAGGAGCCACGCAGGTTCAGCACCCAGCCGGTGATGACCGGCGCCAGGAAGCCCGCGATGGCGAAGGCCAGATCCATGAGGCCAAGCGCCGTCGCGGCGCGCTGCGGCACGATATCGACGTTCACCGCAAAGTAGGCGGCGTTGGCCCCCATCGACGCCGCGACGGCCACGGTGATGCCGGCAACGGCGACGGTGAGATTGTCGGTGAGGGCCACTGGCACGACCGCAAGCGCCGCCACCAGCTGACTGCCGGCGATCAGCCAGGAACGCGAGATGCGCATGCTGCCCGTTCTCTTCAGCAGGTAGTCCGACCAGCGGCCCATGGCCCACAGCAGGACAGCGGCCGACAGCCAGGGGAGGACCGTACTTGCGCTCCAGGTAGCTCGGCAGCCAGGTCATGAAGAAGAACAGGAAGTAGCCGAAGACGAAGAAGGCCCAATAGTTCGCGAGAAGCGTGCGGTTGGTCAGCAGTTCCTTGAGCACGCCGGGCTCCGGCCAGGATTTCAGCACCACGTGCGGGGCCGGGGTGACGCCGGGATCGACCCTGCGGATATGGGCGAGCTCGGCTGCATTCACGAGGCGCGATTGCGACGGGTCGTCCCGGAAGCAGAAATACCAGAGCGGAATCCAGGCGGCGGAGAGCGCGAACAGCACCGCGAAGGTGAGGCGCCAGTCGAGCCATCCGAGAAGCACCGTCACAAGCGGACCGCCGATCGCCAGTGCCAGCGGCACCGCCAGCAGCGCATTCGCCAGCGCCGTCGCCCGCTCGTGCGGTGACAGCCAGTGGCTGACCGCACCGGTGAGGGCGGGGAAGTTGGGCCCTTCCGCGACGCCCAGCATCACGCGGGCTGCATAGAGGATGGTCACGCTGGTCGCGAGCGCGGTCGCTCCGATCGAAAGGCTCCACAGTACGGCTGCAAGCATAAGGATCATCCGGGCGCCGTAGCGATCGACGGCGAAGCCGCCGAGCAGGGTCGTGACGGCA
>JBILYJ010000272.1:0-6978 GCA_044377795.1 Reyranella sp.
GGCGCGGCTGATGATGGAGCCGCTGTCGAAGGAGCTCGGCCAGACCATCGTCATCGAGAACAAGGGCGGCGCCGGCGGGATCATCGGCGTCGAGGCGATGTCGCATGCAGCCCCCGACGGCTACACCCTGTCGCTCACCGGCGCCGGTACGCTGACCGCCGGCCCGCATCTGCGCACCAAGATGCCGTACGATCCGATGGCGCTGACGCAGATCACGCGGCTGGTGCGCATGCCGTTCATCCTGGCGGTGCGCAACGACCTTCCGGCGAAGACGCTGCCGGAATTCATGGAGCTGGCGAAGAAGCAGGAGCTGCGCTGGGCCTCGGGCGGCATCGGCACCAGCCAGCATCTCGCGGGCGAACTGTTCACCCAGATGTCCGGCCTGAAGATGATCCACGTGCCCTATCGCGGCACGGGCCCGGCCCTGAACGACCTCGCGGCCGGCATCGTCGATGCCTATTTCGGCGATCCCGCGACGCTCGGCCTGATCCGCAGCGGCAAGGCGCGCGCCATGGCCGTGACCTCGCCCCAGCGCTGGCCCGTCCTGCCCGACACGCCGGCAATCGACGAGGCCGTGAAGGGCTACGTGGCGGAGAACTGGTACGGGCTCGCGGCCCCTGCCGGCACGCCCAAGCCGATCGTTGACCGGCTGTACGCCGCCATCGCCAAGGTGCTGGCCGAGCCGGACGTGAAGAAGAAGTACGACGAGAGCGGTCTCACGCCGGCCCTCCTGCCGCCTGCCGAATACTTGGCCTTCCTGAAGCGCGATTCCGTCACCTGGGGCGACGTGGTACGCAAGGGCAACATCAAGATCGACGAGTAAGAATGTCCTCCCGTCTGGCCGTCGATATCGGCGGCACGTTCACCGACGTCGTGCTGGAAACCGGCACGACGTCACATTCCATCAAAATCCTGACGACGCCCGACGCGCCCGAACGCGCCGTCCTGCAGGGCGTGCGCGCCATCCTGGCGGAAGCCGAATGCCGTCCGCAGGACGTGACTCTCGTCGTCCACGGAACCACCCTCGCTACAAACGCGCTGATCGAGCGCAAGGGCGCGCGCACGGCGCTGATCACGACGGAAGGCTTCCGTGACTCCGTCGAGATGGCCTGGGAGCATCGCTTCGAGCAGTACGATATCCACATGGAGCGGCCGCAGTCGCTGGTGCCGCGCGACCTGCGCTTCGGCGTGCCGGAGCGCGTGGCGTCCGACGGCGCGGTTTTGCTGGCGCTCGACGAGCAGGCGGTGCGCCGCGTCGCCGCGCAACTGCGAGCCGAGAAGATCGAGGCGGTCGCGGTCTGCTTCCTGCACAGCTTCACCCACGAGGCGCATGAGCGTCGCGCCGGCGCGATCCTGGCCGAGGAACTGCCGGGCGTCGCGATATCGCTGTCCTGCGAGGTCTGCCCCGAGATCCGCGAGTACGAGCGCACCTCGACGACCATCGCCAATGCCTATGTCCTGCCACGCATGGCAGGCTATCTCGGCCAGCTCGAAGCCGACCTCAAGAAGGAAGGCATCGCAGGTCCGCTCCTGTTGATGATGTCTTCGGGCGGCATCACGACGGTCGACACGGCGCGACGCTATCCGGTTCGACTGGTCGAATCCGGACCGGCCGGCGGCGCCATCCTGGCGCGCACGGTCGCGGCGGAGAACGATGCCCGCCGGGCCGTCGCCTTCGACATGGGCGGCACCACCGCCAAGCTCACCTTGCTCGACGACCTCGAATTGCAGCGCTCGCGGCAGTTCGAAGTCGCGCGTGCTTATCGCTTCGTGCAGGGCTCCGGCCTGCCCGTGCGCATTCCCGTCATCGAGCTGGTCGAGATCGGCGCCGGCGGCGGCTCGATCGCCCGCCTCGACGCGCTGGGCCGCATCCAGGTCGGCCCCGATTCCGCGGGCAGCGTGCCCGGTCCCGCGTGCTACGGTCGCGGCGGCACCGAGCCGACCGTCACCGACGCCGATACCGCGCTGGGACGCCTCGACCCCACGCGCTTCGCGGGCGGCGCCATTCCGCTTCACCGCGACAGGGCCGAGGCCGCGCTGCAGGCGCTGGCAGGCCCGCTCGGCACCGATGCCCAGGGCGCGGCGGCCGGCGTGGCCGAAATCGTCGACGAGACCATGGCGAGTGCGGCCCGCGTGCACGCCGTCGAGAACGGCAAGGACACGGCCGATCGCGCGCTGATCGCCTTCGGCGGCGCCGCCCCGCTGCATGCCGCGCGGCTCGCCCGCAAGCTCGGCATGAAGCAGGTGATCGTGCCGGTCGGCGCCGGCGTCGGTTCCGCCTTCGGCTTCCTGCGCGCCTCGATCGCCTATGAGGTGGTGAGAACCCGCCATGTCAGGCTCGACATGTTCGACGCGAAGATGCTGAACGAGCTGTTCGCCGCCATGCGGGCGGAGGCCGAGGCCGTGGTGCGGCCCGCGGCGCCGGGCGAGGCGCTGGTCGAATCGCGCCAGGCCTTCATGCGCTATCGCGGCCAGGGTCATGAGATCGCCGTTCCGCTGCCCAACGAACCGTTCGCCGCGGATGCCGCGGGCGACCTGCGCCGCCGCTTCGAGGCGACCTATGAGCAGGTGTTCGGCCGCGCCATTCCCAAGCTTGAGGTCGAAGCCCTGACCTGGACCCTGTCGATCGGCACCGACCGGCCACTGCCGCCACCCGCCAGGCCCGTGGCGAAGATTGCCGCGCCCGCGCCGTCGGGCCATCGCGAGGTGTTCGATCCCGCGAGCGGCCTCCTGGAACGGGCAGCCCTCCGCGAACGCAAGGCGCTGACGCCCGGCATGTCGTTCGACGGGCCGGCGCTGATCGTCGAGGACGGCACCACCACCGTCGTTCCCACCGGCTTCATCGCCCACGTCAACGAAGTGGGCCAGATCGTCCTGGAGGACCGCGCATGAGCACCTCTCCCAATTCGCCGGCCAAATCTCCGTTGGCCGACATCCGGCTGCAGGTCATGTGGAACCGCCTGCTGTCGGTCGTCGAGGAACAGGCCCGCGCGCTGGTGCGCACCGCCTTCTCGACCAGCGCACGCGAGGCCGGCGACATCTCGGCCGGCGTGTTCGACCTCGAGGGCCGCATGCTGGCGCAGGCCGTGACCGGCACGCCGGGCCACGTGAACTCGATGGCCCGCAGCGTCATCCACTTCATCCGCGAATTCCCGGTCGAGACGATGAAGCCGGGGGATGCCTACGTCACCAACGATCCGTGGAAGGGCACCGGCCATCTCTACGACATCGTCGTCACCTCGCCCGCCTTCCACAACGGCAAGCTGGTGGCCTTGTTCTCCTGCACCACGCACGTGGTCGACATCGGCGGCCTCGGCCAGTCGCCAGACGGACGGCAGGTCTTTCACGAAGGGCTGTTCCTGCCGCTGCTGCCGCTGATGCGCCAGGGCGTGATCGACGAGAGCGTGATGCGCATCGTGCGCGCCAACGTGCGCGAGCCGGTGCAGGTCGAGGGCGACATCCACGCGCTGATCGGCTGCAACGGCATCGGCGAGAAGCGCCTGTCCGACATGATGGCCGAGCACGGCATCGACAATCTCGACGAGCTGGGCACGCACATCATCGAGAGGAGCCGCGCCGGCATGATCGCGGCCATCTCGAAGCTGCCGCGCGGCACCTGGAAGGGCCATATGCGGATCGACGGCTACGACGCGCCGATCGACCTCCACGCCGCCGTCACCATCCATGCCGACCACATCGCCGTCGATTATGCCGGCACCTCGGGCTCGTCGATCTACGGCATCAATTCGCCGATGTGCTACACCGAGGCTTATACGGCCTTCGGCATCAAGTGCATCGTGGCGCCGACCATTCCCAACAATGCCGGTACGCTCGACTTGATCCTCGTCACAGCGCCCGAGAATACCATCGTCAACGCGCTCCACCCCGCGGCGGTGAATGCACGCAGCACGATCGGCCACATGCTACCCGACGTCTGCTTCGACGCGCTGCATCAGGTCATCCCCGGGCAGGTTCCGGCCGAAGGCACGTCCAACCTCTGGAACCTGAAGCTCGGTGCCGGCCACGGCATGACGGGAACGATTGGCAACAGCCGTCCCTTCATGGTGACGACCTTTCATTCCGGCGGCGCGGGCGCCCGCCCGACGCTCGACGGGCTTTCGGCGACGCCCTTCCCGTCCGGCGTGCGCAACGTGCCGGTCGAAATCACCGAGACCATCGCGCCCGTGGTCATCTGGAAGAAGGAGTATCGCCAGGATTCCGGCGGACCCGGCGCGCAGCGCGGCGGCCTCGGCCAGGTGATGGAGGTCGAGCACCGCGAAGGCGCACCCTTCGGCATCTTCGCCACCTTCGAACGGGTCAAGTATCCGGCGCGCGGCCGCGACGGCGGCAAGCCCGGCGGCAACGGCCGCCTGTCGCTGGCCTCGGGCCAGGAGCTCAAGGCCAAGGGCTTCCAGACCATCCCGGCCGGCGAGCGCCTGGTGGTCGAGATGCCCGGCGGCGGCGGCTACGGCGATCCGGCGAAGCGCGATCCCGACGCGGTCAAACGCGACGTGAGGCTGGGCCTCGTCAGCGCGGCCCAGGCAAAAGCGGCGTACGGTGTCGAGGGCGATTAGACGTCACTATTCCCCGTCGTCTCTCCACTTCGCGCCTTCGGCGCTTCGGTCGAGACGACGGGTCGATTTTCAAAGCACCCGTCAGAAGCTCTTGTCGAACGCCGGGCGGTGCTTGTTGCGCAGCTTGAAGTCCTGGCGCTCGGCCTTGCGCGGCTCACGCACCCAGACCTCGCGGTTGGGATGCAGGCCGCCGCCGCGCGTCGCCGGCACCGCGCTGGTGCGGGCGCGATGGAGCAGGCGCGTGTCGGCGATGCCGCAATTGGGATGGATGCCGCCATTGTCGGCGACCACCTTCTCCCACGCCGCCTTGCGCTTGGCGAATACGGCTGGATCCTTCAACGCGGTGCAGTTCAGCTCGTTGACGTTGAGATCGGCGATGATCTCGTCGCCATCCTCGACCAGCGCGATCGGGCCGCCCAGTGCCGCCTCGGGGCCGACATGGCCGATGACGAGGCCGACCGAACCGCCCGAGAAGCGCGCATCGGTCATCAGGGCGACGACGATGTTGCGTTCACGGCACAGCGTCGTGATACGCGAGGTCGGATCCAGCATCTCCGGCATGCCGGGTGCGCCGCTCGGCCCCTCGTAGCGCACGATGATCATATCGTGGTTCTGGAAGGTCTCCGGCGTCTCGTCGAGCGCCTTGAGCAGGCCCTGCTCGCCCTCGAAGACGCGCGCGCGGCCGCGGAACAGATTGTCCTCGAGGCCGCCCTCGACGCCCGCCAGCTTCAGGATCGCGGAGAAGTCGGGCGAGAGATTGCCGCCCAGCATGCGCAGGCCGCCGGTCGGCTTGTAGGGCTTCTCGACCGGATAGATCACGCGGCCGTCGGCCTTCTTGGAACCGAGACGCTCGACCTGCTGCGCCAGCGTCTCGCCGGTGCAGGTCAGCACGTTGCCGTTCAGCAGGCCGGCCTCGAGCAGCTCGCGCACGATCACCTGCACGCCGCCGACTTCGGCGATGTCGACCATCGAGTACTTGCCGTAGGGCCGCGCGTCGGTGAGCACCGGCACGACATGCTGCGAGAGGTAGTTGAACTCCTCCGGCGTCATGACGTCCTTCCAGAAGTCGGCGAAGCCGGCGGCGCGGGCAATTTCCGGCGCGTGCAGCACCACGTTGGTCGAGCCGCCGATCGCCATCGCCACGATCACCGCGTTGCGGATCGAATCGCGCACGACGATGTCGCGCGGCTTCAGGTCCTTCGCGATCAGGTTGGCCAGCAGGTCGACCAGCTCAGCGGCGAACTCCCCGGTGCGGCGCGGATCGTCGGACGGCGGCGCCACCATGTGCAGCGGCTGCATGCCGACCACGCCGATGAAGGTCTGCATGGTGTTGTAGGTGAACATGCCGCCGCAGCTGCCGTAGCCCGGGCAGGCGTGGCAGGCGATGTGATGTCGGTATTCGGGATCGGGATGGCCGGCGACCTGGTATGCGCTCACGATGTCGAGCGCCTCGCCGGTGTTCGGGTCCTTGCCCGGATGGATCGGGCCGTCCGACATGATGATCGAGGGCAGGTTGTGCTCGAGCAGGGCCGAGAGCGTGCCGACCGGCGGCTTGTCGCAGGCCACGACCGCGATCGTGCCGGCGAGGCCGGTGGCGCTCAGATGCTCGCACAGCGCGTCCTGGGTGACCTCGCGGCCGATCAGCGAATAGCGCATCTCGCGCGTGCCGTTGCGGATGCCGTCCGACGTGGCGATCGTGTACTCGGGCTGGACCAGCCGCATCTTGAGCTGGTTCGCACCGGTGCCGATGCGGGCCTTGAGCTGGGCGTGGATCGCCTCGACCTTGGACATGACGCCCAGGTAGCACTGGCTGTCGCCCTTGGTGCCGACGACGCCGACCGACGGCTCGTGGATGAGATCCGGATCGGTTCCGAGCGCGCGGGCTACCCCGATCGTCTGGGTAGAGCGGCCAGGATGTCGGTCAATGGTCACAAACGTCGGCTTCATCACAACCATCCCATGCGACTTGCAGCATTGGCCCGCCTTCGGCAGCGAGCAGGTTTGGCGGTATATCACAGGCCCGGTTGGCCGTTCCCGCGATTTCTTCGCGGGTCTGGCGGGCGGAAAGCCGCTCCCCGGAACCCCGTCCCCGGCGGCCCGGTCGTTGGCTCTCGACCGCGTGACGCCGGACGGGCATTCTCGCGCGAAAGTTGGCGCCTGGCTTCGGCGCCGAAGAACAAAGCGAGGAAACCAAGATGTGGCAGCCCAGCGAGCGCTACCCCGATCCGGCCGTGCGCGTGCTCGACCCGTCGTTCAACCAGTACCGGCTGGCGCTGGCCTCGGTCGAACGGCTCTACACGGGCTGCCGCTGGTCGGAAGGCCCGGTCTGGTTCGGTGACGGGCGCTATCTGCTGTGGAGCGACATTCCCAACAACCGGGTGCTGCGCTGGGACGAGGAGACGGG
>JBILYJ010000273.1:0-6969 GCA_044377795.1 Reyranella sp.
TCACCACCGGCAACCACGCCTGGGACCAGCGCGAGATCATCCCCTACATCGCACAGGACAAACGCCTGCTGCGGCCGATCAATTTTCCGCCCGGTACGCCGGGATGGGGCGCCAACCTGTTCCAGACCCCGCGCGGCCAGAAGATCGTGGTGATCAACGTGATGTGCCGCCTGTTCATGGACGCGCTCGACGACCCGTTCCGTGCGCTCGACGCCGAACTTTCGAGGTATGGACTGGGGGGCACCGCCAACCTGATTTTGGTCGACGTGCATGGCGAGGCCACCAGCGAGAAACAGTCGATCGGCCACTATTGCGACGGCCGTGTGTCGGCCGTGCTGGGTACCCACAGCCATGTCCCGACGGCCGATGGCTGGGTCCTGCCCGGCGGCACGGCCTACCAGACCGACGTCGGCATGTGCGGCGACTACGACAGCGTCATCGGCATGAAAAAGGAGGTCGCAATGCAGCGGTTCATCCGGAAAATGCCGGGCGAGCGCCTGTCGCCGGCCGAGGGCGAGGGGACTTTGTGCGCGGCGGTTGTCGAAACCGACGACAAAACTGGGCTGGCGAAGTCGGTCCGGCCGATCAGGGTCGGGGGCCGGCTCGCCCCCGCTGCCTGACTTTCCCGCATCTTGTATCCCGTAGCCGCTCCGCACACCTATTAGCGGTGCCTGAAAGAGGTCGTTGACGGCCTGGGGAAAAACCGGCATCCTTTTGATGTTAAACGGTTTTTCGCCGGATCGGCGTTCTGTCTACGAGGTTAGAGGGGGCGTCGGAATCAAGGTTCCGACGTTATTTAGCGGGGGCTTCGGCCCCCGCCTTTTTTTGTCCCGACGGCCAGTAGGGGCGTCTCCAGCCTGCCAAAACCCACGAGAAGTGGTATAGGCGCCTCTTCCGGTTACCTAATCTGGTTGTTGGCGATGGCGGGGCATTCCCAGTTCAAGAACATCATGCACCGCAAAGGGCGTCAGGACGCCGTGCGGGCCAAGATCTTCACCAAGCTGATCCGCGAGATCACGACGGCGGCCCGGTTGGGTGCGGCCGATCCGGCGTCTAATCCGCGTCTGCGGGCGGCCGTGATCGCCGCGCGCGACGCCAACATGACCCGCGACACGATCGATCGCGCGATCAAGCGCGGCTCGGGGCCGGATGCGGACGCGAACTACGACGAGGTGCGCTACGAAGGCTACGGCCCGGCCGGCGTCGCCGTGATCGTCGAGGCGCTGACGAACAACCGCAACCGTACGGCCGGCGAGGTACGGTCGAGCTTCTCCAAGCACGGCGGCAACCTGGGGGAATCCAACAGCGTGTCGTTCATGTTCGACCGGCTGGGCGAGTTCCGCTTCCCGCTGTCCGTCGGCAGCGCCGACGAGGTGCTGGAAAAGGCGATCGAGGCCGGCGCCGATGACGTGGTGACCGGCGAAGGCGAGGGCGCGACCCACGAAATCTATTGCGCACAGGACAGTTTCAACCTGGTGCGCGAGGCACTCGAGAAGTCGCTGGGCCAACCCAGCGTGGCCAAGCTGACCTGGCGTCCCAAGACCGGCACGCCGATCGAAGGCGAGACGGTGCAGACGCTGCTCGACCTCATCGCGGCCCTGGAAGACAACGACGACGTCCAGAACGTCTACGCCAACTTCGAGGTGTCGGACGACGCTCTGGCGAAGTTCGCGGCCTGAGCCGGGCAGGATGAGACTGATCGGCCTCGATCCCGGCCTGCGGTTGACCGGCTGGGGCGTGATCGACGTCGAGGGCAACCGGCTGCGCCACGTGGCGCACGGAGTCGTCAAGGTCGCGACGTCGGGCACGCTGGCCGAGCGGCTGAGGGAACTGTTCGAGGGCGTCGCCGGCGTCGTCGAAGCGCAGCGGCCGGTCGAGGCCGCGGTCGAGGAGACCTTCGTGAACGTCAACCCGGGTTCCACCCTGAAGCTCGGTCAGGCGCGCGGCGTCGTCATGCTGGCGCCCGCCCGCGCCGGCCTGCCGGTTTTCGAGTATTCGACGAACCTGGTGAAGAAGTCGGTGGTCGGGTCGGGCCACGCCGACAAGAACCAGATCGCCATGATGGTCGGACGGCTGCTGCCGGGCGTCGATGCCAAGCGGGACGCCGCCGATGCGCTGGCGGTCGCAATCTGTCACGCCCATCACCGCGCCACGGCAAGGCGCATCGAGGCCGCGCTGTGATCGCCAAGCTGAAGGGCCTCGTCGACTCGGTCGACACCGACAGCGCCGTCATCGATGTCGGCGGCGTCGGCTATCTCGTCTCGGCCTCGGCCCGCACTTTGCGCGACCTTTCCGTCGGCGGAGCGGCGACCATGCTGGTCGAGACGATCGTGCGCGAGGACGCCATTGCACTCTACGGCTTCCTGGAGACGGGCGAGCGCGACTGGTTCCGCATCCTGACGACTGTGCAGGGGGTCGGTGCCCGCGTGGCGCTGTCGATCCTGTCGACCCTGTCGCCCGACGAGATCGCCCGCGCGATCGCGGCGCAGGATCGCGCGACCCTGAGCCGACCGCCCGGGGTCGGGCCGAAGCTCGCCGCGCGCCTCGCCACGGAGTTGAAGGACAAGGCGGCCGCGTTCGGCATAGCCCCCGCGCCGGCGACGGCAGGCAGGCCTGGTGCGGCGGCGAGCACGCCCGGATCGATCAACGAGGACGCGGTCTCCGCCCTGGTAAATCTCGGTTACAAGCGCGTCGAGGCCTTCGGCGCCGTCGCCCGCGTCACCCAGCGGCTCGGAGCCGAGGCCCCGCTTGATGTCGTGATCCGTGCCGGCCTCCAGGAGCTCGCGCGATGAACGTCGCGCCCGAACGCCTGGTGACGGGCAAGCGCTCAGAGGAAGACGCCGCCGAACTGGCGCTGCGTCCGCAGACGCTCGACGACTTCATTGGCCAGAAGCAGGTCCGCGAAAACCTCAAGATCTTCATCGCCGCCGCCAAGGGGCGTGGCGAGGCGCTCGATCACGTCCTGCTGCATGGACCTCCGGGCCTCGGCAAGACGACCATGGCGCAGATCGTGGCGCGCGAGATGGGCGTGGGCTTTCGCGCGACCTCGGGCCCGGTGATCCAGAAGGCCGGCGACCTCGCCGCGCAGCTCACCAATCTACAGCCGCACGATGTGCTGTTCATCGACGAGATCCACCGTCTCAATCCTGCAATCGAGGAGGTCCTCTATCCCGCGATGGAGGATTTCCAGCTCGACCTGATGATCGGCGAGGGGCCGGCGGCGCGTTCGGTGCGCATCGAATTGCCGCCGTTCACCCTGGTCGGCGCCACGACGCGATCCGGCCTCATGACCCGGCCTTTGCGGGAGCGCTTCGGCATACCGCTGCGCATGGTGTTCTACACACCGGCCGAACTCGAGACGATCGTGCAGCGCGCCGCTCGCGTTCTCAAGATGCTGCTTGCACCAGATGGCAGTGCGGAGATCGCCAAAAGGTCACGCGGGACGCCGCGCGTCGCCAACCGTCTGCTGCGCCGGGTCCGCGATTTCGCGGCGGTTGCCGGCGATGCCGGCGTCGACGCGCGGGTGGCCGATGCGGCGCTGACGCGGCTGGAGGTCGACGGGCGGGGGCTCGATGCCATGGACCGCCGCTACCTCGCCTGCATCGCCGAGAATTACGGCGGCGGGCCGGTGGGCGCCGAGACCCTGGCGGCAGCCCTGGCCGAACAGCGCGACGTCATCGAGGACGTCATCGAGCCCTATCTGATGCAGCTCGGCCTGTTGATGCGCACACCGCGCGGCCGCCTGTTGTCCGAGGCAGGCTATCGCCATCTCGGTCTGGCGATGCCCAAGGGGCAGAAGCAGCAGCTCGACCTTCTGGCCGCGGGTGACCCGCCGGAGGATGCATGAACCCGGCGCCGACCTCGGGCCGCCTCCTCGACGGCAGTCATGTGTTGCCGCTGCGCGTCTACTACGAGGACACCGATGCCGCGGGCATCGTCTACTACGCAAACTGGTTGCGCTTCCTCGAACGGGGGCGGACGGAACTGTTGCGGCTGCTGGGACAGCAGCACACGGCGCTGCGCGAGGAGCGCGGAATCAACTGGGTGGTACGGCGCTGCGCCATCGATTACCTCAAGCCTGCGCGGCTGGACGATACCATTGAGATCGTCACCAGCTGCGGCGAGTTGCGCGGCGCGTCGCTCGATATGATTCAGTATGCGCGCCGCAATGAAGAGATCCTGGTTCGAGCCGAACTCGTCGTCGCCTGCATGGGCGAGGGCGGTCGGCCTGTCCGATTGCCGCCGCTCGTGCGGACTGCCCTGGCCCAGGTAGCCGTGAGTGGATCGCCCCGCTCACGCCATATTCGGATACAACCCTCTTGAACCAACGGAGAACATAAATGGACGCGTTTGCGCAGGTCGCCGGAGCCCCCCTCGGCGGCGGCACGGGGACAATTGACATGTCCGTATACGGCCTGTTCATGCAGGCCGACTGGGTGGTCAAGGCCATCATGATCCTGCTCCTGCTGGCCTCGTTCTGGTCGTGGGCGATCATATTCGAGAAGGTTCTCCGACTTCGTTCCCTGAAGCGCAGCGCCCAGGCCTTCGAGGACACTTTCTGGTCCGGCGTGTCGCTGGAAGACCTCTACGACCGGGTCGGTGCCAAGCCCGAAGATCCGATGTCGAGCATTTTCTCGGCCGCGATGCGCGAATGGCGCCGGTCTGTTTCCAAGGGCCTCGCCTCCAGCGCCACGGCGCGCGCGGCACTCCGCCAGCGCATCGAGCAGGTGATGGGCGTCACCATCCAGCGCGAGATGGAGGGGATCGAGAAGCGGCTCGGCTTCCTGGCCACCGTCGGCGCCAATGCCACCTTCGTCGGCCTGTTCGGCACCGTCTGGGGCATCATGAACAGCTTCAGCCACATCGCGCAGTCGAAGAACACTTCGCTGGCGGTGGTGGCGCCCGGCATCTCCGAGGCGCTGTTCGCCACCGCGATCGGTCTGGTCGCGGCCATTCCCGCGGCGGCCGCCTACAACATCCTGTCGGGCCAGGTCTCGCGCTACGCCCAGCAGCTCGAGGCCTTTGCCGGTGAGTTCATCACCATCCTGTCGCGTCAGCTCGAGGAACAGGTCTGATGTCGGGCGTCATCCCGGCTCCCGGCGCCAACTCGTCGGGCAGCAAGTTCAAGCGACGGAGCTACACGCCGATCGCCGACATCAACGTGACGCCGCTGGTCGACGTCATGCTGGTGTTGCTGATCATCTTCATGGTGACGGCGCCGCTGCTCCAGGTCGGCGTGCCGGTCGACCTGCCGAAGACCAGCGCCCAGCAGGTCGGTGGCAAGGACGAACCGATGGTGGTTTCGGTGAACTCGCAGGGTGAGGTGTTCCTCGGCGAAACCAAGTACGACATCGCGGAACTCGGCGCGAAGTTGAAGGCCGTGCATGAGGAAAAGCCCGACCAGCGTGTCTTCATGCGCGGCGACAAGAGCGTCGACTACGGTAAGATGATGGAGGTCATGGGCGTCGTGATCGACAGCGGCTTCCGCCAGCTCGGCCTGCTCGGCGAACAGGCTCAGGCCCTCGGACGGGGTGGCGGTACCGTCACGCCGGCCACGCCCGGCCAGACCGCTCCCCGCGCTCCGCAACCGCAGCAGCAACCCGCAGCGCCAACGCCCCGGCGCTGAGACAACGGACACGAAGAGGACGATGGCTCGCCGTCACCCCGCCAGCATCGAGATGCGCACACCGGTCGTCGTGTCGGCGATGGTGCACGTCTTCGTGCTGGGGGCGGCGGTGCTCAATCTCGACTTCTTCGGCAAGCCGCCGCCGATGGAACCCGAGCCGGTGATGGTCGAGTTCGAGGCGATCGACAAGAAGGCGGGCGCGCCGACCGTGGCCAACCTGCCGCCGCAGCCCAAGGACGCGCCGATCGCCCAGGAGACGACCAAGGCACCGCCGGTGAAGTCGGCCGAGCCGCCGCCGTCGCCGCCCACCCCGAAGCCGCCCGAGGTCGTCGAGCCCCCCAAGCCGCCGACGCCGCCCAAGCCGGAGGAGAAGCCCAAGACGGAGGCTGCCAAGCCGGTCGAGGATCTGGTGGCGATGAAGCCCAAGGAACCGGAGCCGCCCAAGGTCGAGAAGCCGCCCGAGCCGCCCAAGCCTGCCCCCGAGGCCAAGAAACCCGAGCCGCCGAAGCCACCTCCGCCCAAGCCTGCGCCGCCCAAACAGAGCGTCGATTCGATGATCGACGACATCCTGAAGAACAAGCAGTCGCAGCAGAAGATCCAGACGCCGGAGCAGAGCCCGAAGCCCGTGCAGCAGGTCACGCGCCAGGCGCCTGCGGCGCCGAACCTCGCCGCCGTCGTCACGGCGAGCGAGATCGAGGGCGTGCGCCAGAAGATCCGGCCCTGCTGGAACACCCAGGGCGGCTCCCGTGACCAGGCGATGGTCATCACGCTGACCGTCGAGATGAACCAGAACGGCACGCCGGTGAAGGCCGAGCTGCGCGACACCGGTCGCTACAACAGCGATCCGGTCTTCCGCGCCGCGGCCGACGCCGCGCATCGGGCCATCATGAATCCGCGTTGCCAGCCCTGGCCGCTTTCGCCAGAAAAGTTCACGAGCTGGCGAACCATCACCTTCAATTTCGATCCACGTGACTACTAAGACCCCTCCACCCTAATAGAAGCCTTAAGATGAAGAGGTCCGACATGATGCTTCCCCGACGGACGACCCTGCTGGGCGGTGCAGCCCTCGCTACCATCGGCGTTGCGGGCACGGCACGCGCCCAGCTTACCATCGACATGACGCGGCCGAGCTTCGAGCCGGTGCCGATCGCCATCGTCGACTTCAAGGGCGACGCGGTGGGCGCCCAGATGGCGGGCGTGATCCGTAACAACTTGCAGAATTCCGGCCTGTTCCGGGTGATTCCATCCAGCGCCTATATCCAGAAGGACGTCGACGCCACCTCGCCGCCGCGCTTCCCGGACTGGCGCAGCGTTGGCGCGGCCGGCCTCGTCGTCGGCCAGGT
>JBILYJ010000290.1:0-6641 GCA_044377795.1 Reyranella sp.
CGCCCGATGCGCCCGTGGTGTTTGCGCACCGCTACATCACCCGACCGGCCGACACGGGCGGCGAGAACCATGTCGCGGTGACGCGCGCCGAGTTCGCCATGCGTCGTGCCCATGGCCTGTTCGCCTATCACTGGCATGCGCACGGCAACGACTACGCCGTCGGCCGGGAGATCCACGACTGGCGGGCGGCCGGCCTGACCGTCGTGGTGAGCGGCTCGCGCGACCATTTCCTGAGGACCGGCGGGCTCGACTCGCAGGCCCGTCCGGTCCTGATCACCGCGCCCGCCGAACGCCTGAAGCAGCGCCTTGCCGGTCGCGGCCGCGAATCCGCGCTCGAGGCGGCTGAGCGCCTCGAACGCGCCGAGGCCTACGACATCGACGACCCCAGGCTCGTGACGATCGTGAACGACGCCACGATCGATGAAGCCGCCTCTTCCTTCGTCAGGCTGCTCTCCAGACTTGGGTGGCCAGACGCCGCCCTCCGCCGAGCCTGAACCGCGCCACGACCGTGAAGGGCCGGCCCGGCGCCGGCTGACGGAAGACGCAGAGGTCGCGCACCGCCAGCGGCCGATCGACGAAGGCCATGAAGCGCCGGCGCAGCTCGTCGAGGATCGCGGTGCGTTCGCGCGGCGCCGTCACCCTCCCGGTGAGGGTCAGGTGGAAGCCTCCCTGCTCGAGGACATGGGGATAGCCCCAGCGCACCAGCAGATCCTCCTGCCTCTGGGTCAGGCCCACGGCGCGCCGGCGCACGAGTTCGGCCTCGTCGGCGGGACGACGGAATTCGTCGAACTCCACGACGCAGCGATCCGAGAATTCCTGGAGCGCCGCGCAGCGCTCCGCCGGAACCAGCGCCAGGAAATCCTGCACCTCGGCCAGGGCCAGCGCTGGCACGTCGATCTGGCGCTCCGTCGCGGCGAAGGTCCCGACGGCTTCGATGAAGTCGCGCTCGGTCGCACCCTCGGCCAGCACGATCGGCGGCTTCAGCGTGCCATGGAAGCCATAGAGCCGCGGATCGGCGACGATCGCCGACAGGCGCTCATGGGGAACGCCGCTCACCGGGACAAGTTCGCGGGCCTCGCCCGTATCCGCATTCCGTCCCAGCCATCGGCTGGCGGCCACGGCCAGCGGCTCCTCCGCCCGCGGTGCATAATAGAGCGCGTAGCGGGGCAGCGCCGCCATCTCGTGCATGCATTGGCTCAAGCGGTTGCTCCCGCCCGACGACCGATCATGGCGAGACGGAGCCTGCTCGAGATCCAGTCGATGACGGAAACTGTAACCAGGATCATCAGGATGATGAAAGCCACCCGTTGCCACTCCGCCTGGGCGATCTCGTTGGCAAGGTAGAGCCCGATACCGCCCGCGCCCACGATTCCGATGATGGTGGCGGAGCGCGTGTTGCTTTCGAAGTAGTAGAGGACCTGGCTCATCAGCACGGGCAGCACCTGCGGCAGAATGCCGAAGCGGAAGCTGTGCAGTTCCGATCCACCGGCGGACAGCACGCCGTCAACCGGCTTGCGATCCGACGCCTCGATCGCTTCCGAGAACAGCTTGCCGAACGAGCCGAAGTCCGAAGTCATGATGGCCAGGATGCCGGCAAAGGGTCCGAGGCCGACAACGTTGATCCAGATGAGGGCCCAGATCAGCGTATCGACACCGCGAATCGTGTCGAGGAACCGCCGGCTCGCGAAATGAAGAATACGATTGGCGACGACGTTCTTCGCCGCAAGCATGCTCATGGGAAGGGCTAGAACCGCCGCGCCCAGCGTGCCGAGAAATGCGATGGCCAGGGTTTCGGCAAGCGCCGAGGCGAAGTGCCAGAGCTGATTGCCGGGATCGGGGGGCATCATCAACACCACGACGATCCCCAGCTTGTCCAGCCCGTCGACGAACTTCGCCGGCGAAAAGCCGAAGCGCCACAGCGTGTAGATCGCCAGGGCGGCTCCGCAGACGACGATCGCCAGCGAGAGACATCGCTCGGCGACCGGTGCCTGGAACGCCTGCGGGTAACGGCGCTTCAGTTCGGACCTGTCGGTCTCTCCGAGGCCACGAATCTTTCCTGCAGGCTTGCTCACCGGGTGTCTCCTACGATCCCGATCAGCCGATGACGCAGCATCTCGGTCAGCCAGTCGATCAGGAAGACCGTACCGATGATGATGACGAGAATCGCGCTCACATCGGCGTAGTAGAACTGCCTGATGGACGAGATCAATTCCTTGCCGATCCCTCCGGCGCCGACGAACCCGAGCACGGTTGCGCCGCGCACGTTGATCTCGAACCGCAGCAGGGAATAGCTGACAAAGTTCGACAACACCTGCGGCACCACGCCGAAACGGATGGCTTCGAGATAGTTCGCACCGCTCGCCGTCAGGCCTTCGACCGGGTGCATATCGACATTCTCGACGACTTCCGAGAACTGCTTGCCCAGCGCGCCGGCGGTGTGGATCGCGATGGCGAGAACCCCCGGCATAGGACCGAAGCCGAAGGCGTACACGAACATCAGGGCGAAGACGATCTCAGGGAACGTCCGACAGAACTCGAGCGAACGCCGCGCGATGAACCGCACCGGAGTCGACTTTGTCAGGTTTGCGGAAGCCAGGAAGCAGAGGACGAATCCCGCCATTGCGCCGGCCAGCGTGCCGACATAGGCAACCAGCAGCGTATCCCACAGGAGCGCAAGCCACCCATCGAAGTTCCAGAACCACTCGACCATGTCTGCGGCGAACGTCTCGAACCGCAGACGAGGCAGGATGTCGTGGAAGTAGCTGGCGAACCGCGGCAACCCTGCCCAGAATTTCACGAGATCGACCTGGCCGGCCCACATCGACAGCAATGTGCAAACCGCCAGCAGCACGAGTCCGCCGATGGTCCAGCGTCGCTTGACCGCCATCGCGGCACGATAGGCATCGGCCAGCGGCGCAAGTTGCGCCGGCGGCAATATCACCATGGTCTTCGCCATTGGATCCGTCACACTTCGTCGACGAACCGTCAGCCCTTCTTGCGACGCAGTTCCTCCAGGTACTTGTTGAGTTCGATGAACTCGAGATAGTCCTTGTGACCGACCGGAACGAAGGCGAGATCCTTGCCGTCCGACAGCTTGTCGAACGCAGCCTTATCCTTCTTGTGGGCGTTGTAGAAGGCGTCCGCGATTGCCTTCTTGAGGTCGTCGGGCATGTCATTGAGATAGGCAAAGGGCGACCCGGCAAGCAGCGGCGACTTCCAGACGATGCGGAAATCCTCGTACTTCATCGGCGAACCGTCGGCCTTCTTGAGCATGCCCTTGTTGATCATGCGCGTAAGGTTGGAGTCGGTGTCGGAATTCCACCAGTTGGTGGCCGCATCGACGGTGCCCTGAGTCATGGCGAGCACGGCATTCTCATGGCTGCCGGTCACCTGAGCCACCGAGAAGAACTTGTCGGGGGCCTTGCCCTCTCGGTTCATGAAGAACACCGGCGCCTTGTAGCCGGATGTCGACTCGACATCGACCAGCCCGAGCTTCTTGCCCTTCAGGTCGTCGAGATTCTTGTAGGGACTGTCGGCCTTTACATAGACAACCGAATAGTAGCCGATCGAGCCGTCCTGGTTCTGCGTGGTTCCAAAGGCCACGGTGTTGCCACCCGAGACGGCATAGGCCCGGGCATAGGAGCCGGGACCATAGAAGCCGACATGAATCTGGCGGTTCTTTTGACCCTCGATCACCGCGGTATAGTCGTTGGCGACACGCAGCGTGACCTTGGTGCCGAGTTCCTTCTCGAGATACTTGACGAACGGACCGAACCGGTCGACGACGCCGCCCGCATTCTCGGCGGGAACGATGGCCACGACGATCTCGGGATACTTGGCCTTCCAGTCCTGCGCATTCGCGGCGAAGGGCACGGTGAGAAGCAGGCCCGCCGTCGAGGCGAGAATTGAACGACGCTTGATCATGGTTTTACTCCGTCTGGATGGCGTGATTTGGCGCAGCGTCCTGGCGTCAGGCGATAGCGAGTGAGGGCCGATAGGGGGCGGCCGGGGCGGGCAAAGCCGTGCCCGCGGTATCCATGATCTCACCGGCATCCAGCCCATACAGTCCGCGGGCGACCCCGTCGGTGAGGGCTTGCGGCACGTCATCGAACACGACGCGACCCTGAGCCATGCCGATCAGCCGATCGCAGTAGACACGCGCCGTATCGAGGGAGTGCAGGTTGCAGATCACCGTGATTCCGAATTGCTTGTTGATGCGCTGTAGCGCATCCATGACCACCTTGGTGTTGCGCGGATCGAGAGACGCGATGGGCTCGTCCGCCAGGATCATGTCGGGCTCCTGCACGAGCGCTCGCGCGATGGCGACGCGCTGCTGCTGGCCGCCGGACAGTGTGTCGGCTCGCTGGGCCGCCAGGCCCGCCATGTCGAACTGATCGAGACTGGAGAGCGCGACCGCGCGGTCGTGCTCGCTCCAGAGATTGAGGAGGGCCGGCAAGGTGCCGACATAGCTGAGGCGGCCCATCATGACGTTGGTCAGCACGTCGAGGCGGCCTGCGAGGTTGAACTGCTGGAAGACCATGGCGCAGCGGGCGCGCCAGGCGCGCAGCGGCCGGCCGCGCAGAGCCGTCACGTCGGTATCGCCGAACAGGATGCGGCCCGAGGTCGGGTCGCCAAGACGGTTGATCATGCGCAGGAGAGTCGACTTGCCGGCGCCGGACCGGCCGATCACGCCGACCATCTGGCCCGCCGGTACGACGAGCGAGACGCCGTCGACGGCCTTCTTGCCACCGAAGCTCTTGGTAACGCCTTCCAGTCGCAGCATCCGGCCTCCGGGTCCTACACTGGAGGTTCGGTACCGGCCGCAGGCTTCTTCCGTGCGACGTTTGAGTTACAGACCGAAGACAGTGGTGGAGAAGAACGTCACACCCCGTGAGTCTGCCCGTCGTCGCCTACTTGTGGCCGAGCATCCGCAGCGCCTGCAGCATCGTCGGCGTCGGCATGCCGAGGGCGAGGCTTTCGGGGGGCGCCGCCGCCGCCATGGCCCGATAGGCCATGGCCAGCGCCTCGCCGTCGGTGAGCGACGGCCACGACTTCACGACCGCGAGACCCGCCCGGATCATCTGGGCTGTCACCACGATTTCGCTCGGTTCGCTGGCTTTGGACGTCATCAGCCTGCACTCGCACTCGGTGCCCGGGACTATGCGGCAGAATCCTTACAGTGCGCTTTCGCCACGCCTGAAGCCTGCTTCAGGCGACGTCCGAGGCCGGCAGCGTCACCGTGAAGGTCGAGCCCTTGCCCGGCATGCTCTGGATGTCGAGCCGGCCGCGGTGGCGATTGACCACATGCTTCACGATGGCGAGGCCCAGGCCCGTCCCGCCGAGCTGGCGCGAGCGGGCGGTGTCGACGCGGTAGAAGCGCTCGGTGAGCCGCGGCAGATGCGCGGCGGGAATGCCGTCGCCCTCGTCCTTCACCGCGACCGCGACGCGGTCCCTGCCCGACGGACGCACCTCGACGCGGACGGACGTGGCCGGGCGCGCATACTTGACCGCATTGTCGATCAGGTTCTGGAAAACGATGATCAGCTCGTCATGGTCGCCGATGGCACGCGGCAGCTCGGGCGGAAGGTCGAGTTCGATCCTCACCTTGCGCGAGGAGGCCTTGAGCTGCAGCAGGTCGAGCACCGAACGCAGCACCTTGTCGAGATCGACGGCGGCGGCGGGCCTTGCATGCTCATGCTGCTCGATTCGCGACAGCATCAGCAGGTCGTCGACCAGGCGGCGCATGCGGTCGGCCTGCTCGGCCATGATTCCCAGGAAGCGCTCGCGCGCCGCCGTATCCTCCCGTGCCGGGCCGCGCAGCGTCTCGATGAAACCCGCCAGGCCGGCGATCGGCGTCTTCAGCTCGTGGCTGGCATTGGCCACGAAGTCGGCGCGCATGCGCTCGGCGCGGCGCAACGCCGTCGTATCGTGCAGCACGATCAGCGCCAGCGAACCGTCGGCGGCCGCCCGCGGCAGGCGTCGCAGATGGGCCACCATGTCGAGTTCCGGCGGCCCGGCGAGCACCAGTTCGACCACGCTCTGGTCGGGCCGTGCGAAGTTGCCGTCCGGCCCGTTCTCGAGCAGCGCATCGATGGCCGTCAGGAGCTGCGGCTGGCGCAACACCGTCGAGACGTCGCGCTCGGAACCGCCGGGGCTGCCCAGCAGCAGGGCGGCGGCGAGATTGGTGCGGACGATGCGGCGTTGCCGGTCGAGGCACACGAGCGGGTCGGGAAGACCGTCGACGATCGTCTGGGCGGAGGCCGCCAGATTGTCGATCGATGCCCGCTGGCGCCGCCAGCCAGTCGAGAGAACCGCTGCCGCGCTCGCCAGTTCCTCGGTCGCGGGCGCGAAGGAGAGCCGCGGCATCACCGGCTCTCGCTCGTCGGAAAGCTCGCCGACGAAACGGGCGAAGCTCGCCAGCGAGCTGAGATAGCGCTGGACCAGAAGGGTCGTGACGGCGGCGATGCCCGCCATCGCGATCAGCGTCGTCCGGCCTGACAGTTCGTCGAGGCCGAAGAGTATGGCGAGCGTTCCCCAGGACGGCGCCAACGCCACGGCGTTGGCGACGAGCGTGCGGCGGAGGGGGATCGCGTCGTCGGCCATGCGCCGACTATAGCGGCTTAACTCATCCGTGGTGCGAA
>JBILYJ010000274.1:0-6950 GCA_044377795.1 Reyranella sp.
CGCTGCGGCTCGACCGGTTCGGCCAGTTCCCGGCCACCACCATCTCCTTCAACCTCGCGCCGGGCTTCGCGCTGGGGCAGGCGGTCGACGCCATCGTCGCCGCCCAGCGCGAGATCGGCATGCCGCGTTCGATCACGACCCACTTCCAGGGCGCGGCGCTGGCCTTCCAGAAGTCGCTCGACAGCCAGCTTCTCCTGATCCTGGCCGCCATCGTCACCGTCTACATCGTGCTGGGCGTGCTCTACGAGAGCTACATCCATCCGATCACGATCCTCTCGACCCTGCCGTCGGCCGGTATCGGCGCCCTGCTCGCCCTGATGCTGGCCGGGACCGACCTCAGCATCGTGGCCATCATCGGCATCGTGCTGTTGATCGGCATCGTGAAGAAGAATGCGATCATGATGATCGACTTCGCGCTCGACGCCGAGCGCAACGAGGGCAAGGCGCCGAAGGAGGCGATCCACCAGGCCTGCCTGCTGCGCTTCCGGCCGATCCTGATGACCACGGTCGCGGCCCTGGTCGGTGCGCTGCCGCTGATGCTGGGCACCGGCACGGGCTCGGAGCTGCGCCAGCCGCTGGGTCTCACCATCGTCGGCGGCCTGATCGTCAGCCAGCTCCTGACGCTCTTCACCACGCCGGTGATCTATCTCGCCTTCGATCGTCTGGGCCGCCGCCTGCGCGGCGTGCCGCTCGATACGCCCCGCCATCCTGTGCACGCCGGGGCGGGAGAGGGCGCCCCGTGAACCTGTCGGCGCCCTTCATTGCGCGCCCCGTCGCCACGACGCTGCTGACGATCGGGCTGGCGCTCGCCGGCCTGATCGCCTTCTTTGGCCTGCCGGTGTCGCCGCTGCCCAAGATCGACTTCCCGACCATCCAGGTGACGGCGAACCTGCCCGGCGCGTCGCCGGAGACGGTGGCGACCAGCGTGACGACTCCTCTCGAACGGCGTCTGGGCGCGATCGCGGGCGTCACCGAGATCACCTCCTCCAGCACCGTGGGCAATTCGCGCATCACGCTCCAGTTCGATCTGTCGCGCGACATCGACGGCGCCGCCCGCGACGTCCAGGCGGCGATCAGCGCCGCCCGCGCCGACATGCCGGCCGACCTGCGCAGCAACCCGCAGTACCGCAAGATCAATCCCGCCGACGCACCGGTCATGGTGATCGCGCTCACCTCCAACACGCTGGGCCAGGGCCGGCTGTTCGATGCCGGCTCCAACATCCTGCAGCAGAAGCTGAGCCAGGTGAGCGGGGTCGGCCAGGTCCAGCTGGGCGGCAGTTCGCTGCCGGCGGTGAGGGTCGAACTCAATCCGACCGCGCTCAACAAATATGGGATCGGGCTGGAAAGCGTGCGCGCGGCCCTCGCCGCCGCCAACGCCAATTCGCCCAAGGGCGCCATCGAGGTCGGCGACCGGCGCTTCCAGATCTACTCCAACGACCAGGCCGCCGTTGCCGCCGAGTACCGCTCGCTGATCATCGCCTGGCGTAACGGCGCCCCGGTCCGGCTGTCGGACGTGGCGGAGGTGATCGATTCGACGGAGAACATCCGCAACGAGGGCCAGGCCAACGGCAAGCGGTCGGTGCTGGTCATCATCTACAAGCAGCCCAATGCCAACATCATCGAGACGGTCGACGAGATAAAGGCGCTGCTGCCCGAGCTGCAGGCCTCGATGCCGAACGATATCGAGCTCCAGGTGGTGAGCGACCGCACGACGACGATCCGCGCGGCCCTCAGGGAGGTCGAGCAGGCGCTGGTGATCAGCGTGGTGCTGGTGGTGCTGGTGACCTTCGCCTTCCTGCGCTCGGCCCGCGCCGGCTTCGTCGCCGCGGTGACCGTGCCGGTGTCGCTGGTCGCCACGTTCGGCTGCATGTACCTGCTGGGCTACAGCCTGAACAACCTGTCGCTGATGGCGCTCACCATCGCGGCGGGCTTCGTGGTCGACGACGCGATCATCGTGCTGGAGAACGTGACCCGCCATATCGAGGCCGGCATGTCTCGCATGGAGGCCGCCCTCAAGGGGGCGCGCGAGGTCGGCTTCACCGTCGTGTCGATGAGCGTCTCGCTGATCGCGGTCTTCATCCCGATCCTGCTCATGAGCGGAATCGTCGGCCGCCTGTTCCGCGAATTCGCGGTGACGCTGTCGATCGCGATCCTGATCTCGATGGTCGTTTCGCTCACCACGACGCCGATGATGTGCGCCTACGTGCTGCGGCCGCCGGGTGCCCATCGCGAGCCCGGCTTCCTGGCCCGCCTGAGCGAACGCGGCCTGGGCGGCCTGCAGCGCCTGTATGGCCGCAGCCTCGGGCTGGTGCTGCGCTATCCCCTTCTCACCATGTTGGTCTTCCTCGCAACGGTGATTCTCAACATCCATCTCTACGTCACGATTCCCAAGGGCTTCTTTCCGCAGCAGGACACCGGCCGCATCATGGGCGGCATCCGCGCCGACCAGAGCATCTCCTTCCAGGCCATGCGCCGGAAGTTCCGCCAGTTCGTCGAGATCGTGCGGTCGGATCCGGCGATCGAGAGCGTCGCCGGCTTCACCGGCGGCGGGCAGACGAACTCGGGTTTCATCTTCGCGACCCTGAAGCCGCGGAGTGAGCGCGATGTCTCAGCCGACCAGGTGATCGCGCGGCTGAGGCCAAAGCTCGGCCAGGTCCCCGGCGCCGTGCTGTTCCTGCAGGCGGTGCAGGACATCCGCGTCGGCGGCCGCCAGGGCAATGCGCAGTATCAGTTCACCTTGCAGGCGGACACGCTGTCCGACCTCTATACCTGGGGGCCGCGGCTCACGCAGGCGCTGCAGGCCGACTCCTCGGTGATCACGGATGTCGATTCCGACCAGCAGCAGCGCGGGCTGCAGCTCAACCTCACCATCGACCGCGACGCGGCGAGCCGCCTCGGCATATCGACGCGCAACATCTCCGCGACGCTCTACGACGCCTTCGGCCAGCGCCAGGTCTCGACGATCTACAACGCCCTCAACCAGTATCACGTGGTCATGGAAGTGGCGCCGCAGTGGTGGGAGAGTCCGGAATCCCTGAAGGACATCTATGTCAGCAAGTCCGGCGGTGCCCTGAGCGGCACGCAGACGACGGGCAGCATTGCCTCCTCGACTTCCAGTTCCAAGTCGACCGGGGCGGCCGGCACCGGCGCGCTGACCATCGATCCTGCCCAGGCGGTCCGCAACCTGCGCACCAACCAGATCGCCGTCAGCGGTCGCGGCTCGGCCTCCACGGGTGCGGCGGTTAGCACGACGCCCGAAACCCTGGTGCCGCTCTCGGCGGTGACACGCTGGGACTACGGCACGACGCCGCTGGCCGTGAACCACCAGAGCATGTTCGTGGCCAGCACCGTGTCCTTCAATCTGGCGCCCGGAAAGACGTTGAGCGATGCCGTGCAGTACGTGAACGACACGATGCGCGAGATCGGCGTGCCCACGACTTTGCACGGGGCCTTCCAAGGGACGGCGCGGGCCTTCCAGCAGTCGCTCGACAACCAACTCCTGCTGATACTGGCGGCGCTGGCGGCCGTCTATATCGTGCTGGGCATTCTCTACGAGAGCTACATCCATCCGATCACGATCCTGTCGACCCTGCCGTCGGCCGGCGTCGGCGCGTTGCTGGCGCTGCAGTTCTCGGGCGTCGAATTCAGCATCATCGCCATGATCGGCGTGCTGCTGCTGATCGGAATCGTGAAGAAGAACGCGATCATGATGATCGACGTCGCGCTGGAGCGCGAACGCGGCGAGGGGCTCGAACCCTCCGTCGCGATCCACCAGGCAGCGGTCCTGCGTTTCCGGCCCATCCTCATGACGACCATGGCGGCGATCCTCGGCGCCCTGCCGCTGGCCATCGGCTATGGCGACGGCGCGGAGTTGCGCCGGCCCCTCGGCATCTCGATTATCGGCGGCCTCATCGTGAGTCAGATCCTGACCCTGTACACCACTCCCGTGATCTATCTTTATCTCGACCGTTTCCGCCGCCGCGACCGCGACCAGCCGAGCCGAGTCGCGCGCGTTATGGGTAGCGGCGGAGTGCCGGCATGAGGCGCGGCGCGGCGCTTCTTCCCCTGCTGCTTGTTTCGGGTTGCCTCGTCGGGCCGGACTACGAGCGCGCACCGCCGGCCAGTCCGGTGGCGCCGCAGTACAAGGAGGCGGAGCTGCCGCCGGGGGCGGCGTCACTGTTTCGTCCGGCGCAGCCGAGCGACGGTGCGGACCGCGGGCAATGGTGGCGGGTCTACGACGATCCGACGCTCGACAGCCTCGCGGCCCAGGTCGACGTCTCGAACCAGAACCTCAAGATCTTCGAGGCCAACTACCGGCGGGCACGGGCGCTGATCCGCCAGGACCAGTCGGCGCTCTATCCCAACATTTCCGGCACCGGCTCGGCCCAGCAGACCGGCACCGGCGGCCAGCGCGGCACCGGCTCGAACATCACCTCGACGGTGACGCGGTACGATTCCACCGTGGGCCAGTACTCGACCGGCTTCACCCTCAACTGGGAGCTCGACCTCTGGGGCACGCTTCGCCGCCAGATCGAGAGCGATTCGGCGGCGGCGCAAGCGAGCGATGCCGATCTCGCCAATGCACGCCTGTCGGCGCAGACCGATCTGGTGACGAACTATGCCTCGCTGCGCATCTCCGACGATCGCAAGCGGCTCTACGAGGCGACCGTCGCCGCCTATCTGCGCTCGATGCAGATCGCGCAGAACCAGGTCGACGCCGGCATCGTCTCGCGGGTCGACTTTGTCCAGGCGCAGACCCAGTACGAGCAGACGCGCGCCCAGCTCGTGAACGAAAGCATCAACCGTGCGCTGCTCGAGCACGCGATCGCGCTCCTGGTCGGCAAGGCGCCGTCGGAAGTGACCATCGAGCCGGCGCCGACGCGGCTCACCGTGCCCACGGTCGAGTCCGGCGTGCCATCGAGCCTGCTGGAGCGGCGGCCCGACATCGCCTCGGCCGAGCGCCAGATGGCGGCGGCCAATGCGCAGGTGGGCGTTGCCAAGGGCGCCTTCTATCCGCAGATCTCGCTCGGCGCGACGATCGGCTTCCTGAGCGGCGGCCTGGGGTCGCTGCTGCAGCTCGGTACGGCCGCCTGGTCGGTGGGTCCGCAGATCGCCGGCACCCTGGTCGACGGCGGCGGCATCGCCGCGCAGGTCCAGGGCGCGCGCGCGAGCTACGACGCCACGGTCGCGACCTATCGCCAGACCATCCTGACGGCCTTCCAGCAGGTCGAGGACGCGCTTGCCCAGCAGCGGATCCTCGTGCTGCAGGAGCGGGTGCAGCGCGCCGCCGTTGCCGCCGCCCGCGAAGCCGAGCGCCTCTCCCTCAACCAGTACCGGGTCGGCACCGTTCCCTACACCACCGTGGTGCAGACGCAGGCCGCGGCGCTCTCCGCCGAGCAGGCCCTGCTCACCATCCGCCTCAACCGGCTGATCGCCAGCGCCAACCTCGTCAAGGCGCTGGGCGGCGGATGGCGGCAGGAGGATCTGCCGCCGCCGGTGCCGATCGGCGGCCTGAAGCAGGCCAACCCGGCGCCGCCCGCGTTCCCGCCCCCCGCCGCGCAGACGGTCTCCTCGCCCGGCCGATAGAGAAAATTTTGCTGCGGCGGTCGCAGCAGGAAGGCTGATCGCGTCGTCCGCCCGTCGGACGCCGACAGCCATTCCCTTTGACTGCGACGCCGCTTGCCATGAGTTTGGCCGCTCTCCGCAACCCAGCAGGCCGATCATGACCAACTCCCGCCATCCCGAGACCCTGTCGCTGCATGCCGGCTGGCGCGCCGACGCCACGACCGGCTCGGTCGCCGTGCCGATCCACCAGACGACGTCCTATCAGTTCCGCGACACCGAGCATGCGTCGAACCTGTTCGCGCTGAAGGAACTCGGCAACATCTACACCCGCATCGGCAATCCGACGCTCGACGTGCTGGAGCAGCGCGTCGCGGCCCTCGAGGGCGGTGTCGCGGCACTGGCCGTGAGTTCGGGGCAGGCGGCCTCGGCCTTCGCGATCCAGAACCTGGCCAAGGCGGGCGACAATGTCGTGAGCTCGACCGACCTCTATGGCGGCACGTGGAACCTGTTCGCCCACACGCTGAAGGACCAGGGGATCGAGGTCCGCTTCGTCGATCCGGCCGATCCGCAGGCCTTCGCCCGCGCCACCGACGAGCGCACCCGCGCCTACTATGCCGAGACGCTGCCCAATCCGAAGCTCGCAGTCTTCCCGATCAGGGAAGTGGCCGATATCGGCCGCCCGCTCGGCATTCCGCTGATCGTCGACAACACGGCGGCGCCGCTGCTCGCGCGGCCGTTCGATCACGGCGCGGCGGTCGTCGTCTATTCCGGCACCAAGTATCTCGGCGGCCACGGCACCTCGATCGCCGGCCTGATCGTTGATGGCGGCAATTTCGACTGGGCCGCGCATCCGAAGCGTCAGCCCGCGCTGAACACGCCGGACCCCAGCTATCATGGCGCCGTCTGGGTCGAGGCGGTGAAGCCGATCGGCCCGGTGGCCTACATCATCAAGGCCCGCACGACCCTGCTGCGCGATCTCGGATCGGCGCTGTCGCCGTTCAACGCCTTCCTGATCCTGCAGGGCATCGAGACGGTGACCCTGCGCATGGAACGCCATGTGAAGAACGCCCAGGCCGTCGCCGATTTCCTCACCAAGCGACCGGAGGTCGCGAAGGTCATCCACCCGTCGCAGCAGACGGGCGAGAGCCGGCGGCGGGCCGACACCTATCTCAAGGGCGGCTATGGCGGGCTGGTCGGCTTCGAGCTGGCGGCGGGTCGCGAGGCCGGACGGCGCTTCATCGATTCCCTGAAGCTCCTCTATCACGTCGCCAACATCGGCGACGCGCGCAGCCTGGCGATCCATCCGGCCTCGACCACGCACTCCCAGCTCTCGGCCGAGGAGCAGCGCGCGACCGGCGTGTCCGACGGCTATGTGCGGCTGTCGA
>JBILYJ010000275.1:0-6905 GCA_044377795.1 Reyranella sp.
TAGTTGTTGGCATGGCCGCCGGTGAGGCCCGCGAGGGCGGTGAGCTGCGCAGGGATCGTCTTGCCCAGGAAGGGCTTGTCGAAATGCTGGCTCCAGATCAGCAGGTCCTCGACGGTCGAGGTGAGCCCGCCTTCGCCGCCCTGAGGATAGGCATGGGCGGCGCGGCGGAAGCCCTGCTCGCGGTCGCCCAGATAGCCGGTGGCGAGGTTCGGGATCACCGCATCGATCTCGGCCACGAGTGACGTGTGCGCCATGCCGAGCGGCTTGAAGATGCGTTCGGCCAGCACCTCGCCCAGCTTCTTCTTCGCGAGCTTCTCGACGATCAGGCCAAGCAGCAGGAAGTTGGTGTTGCTGTAGAGGAAGCGGCTGCCGGCCGAGAAGTTGAGGTGCCGGTTGCGGGTGCAGGCATCGAACAGGTCTTCGGCGCGCGCCGGCTTGTCCAGTCCATGGCCGCCCAGCCGCAGCAGCTCTAGGAAGTCGGGCAGGCCGCTCGAGTTGCGCATCATCTGGTCGATCGTGACCGGCAGCGGCGGCAGCTCGGGCAGATATTTGTGCGGCGGATCGGAGAGCTTGAGCCTGCCTTCGGCCGCCAGCATCAGGGCCGCCGTCACGGTGAACTGCTTGCTTACGGAGGCGATGCGGAAGCGGGTGTCGGGACGGATCGGCACGCCGAGTTCGATGCTGGCCAGGCCGAAGCCCTTGCAGAACTCGATCTCGCCGTCGCGCATCACGCCGACGACGGCGCCCGGTGAGCCGGGCTTGGTGTAAGGGGCAAACAACGCGTTGACGCGCCGCTCGAAGACGGTGGACTCGATGGCTTTCGACATGCAGGCCAGTCAATCGAAGCGGCTCGCCCTTGTAAAGGCGAGCCGTTACGCTCGCGCGAAATACGGAGGGAATGCGCGCGATGGACCGTCAGTTCGTGAAGATCGAGAAGGGGCTGGGGCCGCAGGGGCGCATCGCCGTGGTGCGCTTCGATCGCGGCGACAACATCAATGCGCTGAGCCAGCAGGCGATGCGCGAGCTGCGCGACGTGCCGCGCGAGTTCGAGGACGATCTCGAAACCTCGGTCGTGATCCTGACCGGTTCGGCGAAAGCGTTCTCCGCCGGCTTCGACCTCAAGGACGGCGACGGGCGCGCCCGCGACGGTCTGCCGATCGGCGAGCGCATCCATCGCCAGCGGCTGGGGCCGAAGATGTGCAAGGCGTGGCAGGACATGGAGCAGGTGACCATCGCCGCCATCGAGGGCCACTGCATCGGCGGCGGCGCGGCGCTGGTCGTGTCCCTCGACTTCCGCACCTGCGGCCGCTCGGCGCATTTCCGCATTCCCGAGATCGAGCTCGGCATGAACATGAGCTGGGGCTCGATCCCGCGCATGCTGGCGCTGATGGGCCCGGCGCGAACCAAGCAGGCGGTGATCCTGGCGTCCGACCGGATCGGCGCGGCGGACGCGCTGGACTGGGGACTCGTCGAGACGGTCGTGGAGGATGGCCAGGCGCTCGCCGCGTCGATGGCATTCGCCGAGCGCATCGCACGCCAGCCGCCCATCCCGGTGCGCATGACCAAGACCACGGTCAACCGCCTCGCCCATGCGCTCGACGATCTCGGCAGCCACATGGATGCGGACCAGAACGTGCTGACCGGCCTGACCGAGGATTACAAGGAAGGCACCGCGGCGTTCCGCGAGAAGCGCAAACCTTCGTTCAAGGGACGCTAAGAATCATCGCTGGGAGCGTGCCCCTCCAGTGGCGCTCATACTCATGACATGACTCGCCACTGGAGTGGCGCGCTCCCAGCAATGAAACCTGTCAGAGCGTCCGGGTCGGCAGCTGGTCGACGATGGCCTGACGCGCCGGGTCGTCGAGCATGGCCCAGCGGCCGATCTCGTCGATCGTGCGCTTGCAGCCGAGGCACAAGCCGCTTTTCTGGTCGAGCTTGCAGATGCCGATGCAGGGCGACATCACGCGACGGACCATGGGCGATGGCGACGGCGTCATTAGGCCGTCAGGGTTTCTTGCCGAGTTCCGCGAGCTGATTCTGCAACTCGTCGAGCTTGCGCTTGAGGTCGTCGATCGCGGCGTCGCCGGAGGGCGCCGAGGTCTCGGCCTTGGGCGGTTCATGGCCGTTGGCCGCCGGCGGGGAGGCCTGTCCATCGGGCTGGCCGCCGGGCCCGGTGCCGAACGGGTTGAACATCCGCATGGCGTTCTCGAACATCGCCATGTTCTGCTTGCCCATCGACTCGAACTGCTGGAACGGATTGAAGCCGAAGGCATTCTGCATGTAGCGCCGCATCTGGTCCTGGTTGCGGGCGAACTGCGTCATCGACATCTCGAGATACTGCGGCACCACGCCCTGCAGGCTGTCGCCGTAGAAGGAGATGAGCTGCCGCAGGAACGGGATCGGCAGCAGCGTCTGGCCGCCCTTGCTCTCTTCCTCGAAGATGATCTGCGTCAGCACCGAACGCGTGATCTCGTCGCCGGTCTTGGCGTCGTAGACGACGAAATCGGTCTTGTCCTTCACCATCTGGGACAGATGATCCAGCGTCACATAGGCCGAGGTCGCGGTATTGTAGAGCCGTCTGTTCGCGTACTTCTTGATCACCACCGGCGCCGCTTTCGGTCCGCCTTCGGGTACTGCCTGGTCGGCCATTACGCTTCGCTCCTCTAGCTCCCGCGCGCGGTGAACGCTCGTTTACTCAGGGGCGGCCACCTTAGCGCCGATGCCGCAGTGCGACAAGGCAACCTTCGCCGATGAAAGCAGCGTTGGCGCGGCTATGCGTTATACTGGCGGCATGGTCTCCGGAAACGACGACAAGACGGCCGGTACAACCGGATCAAGCGCCGAATTCGACAGGCTGGCCCGGCGCTATCTCGATCTGTGGCAGGCCCAGCTGGCCGGGCTCGCGTCGGATCAGGCGGTGACCGAGCAGATCGCCCGCCTGTTCGCGGCCGCGAACGCCCAGGTCGCTTCGGCCTTGCAGGTTGCCCAGGGAGCGTCCCATGCAGACACGACTAGGTCCCCGTCCTCTGCCGCTCCATCTGGGAACGGCCCTGATGACCTGGGCGAGCTCCGAAAGCGCGTGGAAGCTCTTGAAGCCCGGCTCGCAGAACTCGAGTCCCGCACGCGAACCTCCTGAGTCGCTGGCAGCACTTCTGCCGGAGATCGGGGCTCTCGAGGCACGCTTGGGCGCCGGGCAGTTCGAACAGGCGCTGCAGCGCGAGATACGCCGGCGCATGGAGCGGCTGGCCGATGGCGTCCTCGCCTATCAACGGAACGACGTCCACCGCACGCTCGCCGATCCGCCGGCCGTCTGGCGCGAGGGCAACACGCGCCTGCTCGATTTTGGCGCCACGAATCGCGGGGCGCGCAAGCGCGGAACGCGTGCCGTGCTCGTCGTGCCCTCGCTCATAAACCGCTGGGAAGTGCTCGACCTCACGGAAGAGAAGAGCCTGTTGCGCGCCATGGCGGCGGCTGGACTGCGGCCCTATCTCGTCGATTGGGGAACACCCAACGACGAGGAACGCGGCTTCGATTCGACCGCCTATGTGGCGCGACTGGAGCGGGCGGTCGGGTTCGTGGCAAAGCGCGCGCGGCGAGCGCCGGCGGTCCTGGGCTATTGCATGGGCGGCACGCTCACCGTGGCCCTGGCTGCGCGCAAGCCGCGCCGCGTCGCCGGTCTCGCGCTGATGGCGGCGCCGTGGGATTTCCACGCCGACCGCACCGGTCATGCTTTCCTGCTGTCGACGGGGCCGCTGCTGGCGCAGCTCGCCGATCGTGTCGGCGAGCTGCCGGTCGACATCCTGCAGACCCTGTTCTGGTCGCTCGATCCCTGGCTCTCGGTGAAGAAGTTCGGCCGCTTCCTCGGCATGGACCCGCAGGGGGAGCATGCGAAGGAGTTCGTGCTGCTCGAGGACTGGCTGAACGGCGGCGCGCCGCTCGCCGGCCCGACGGCGCGCGAATGCCTCGTCGACTGGTACGGCGACAATACGCCGGGCAGCAACAGGTGGGTCGTCGGCGGGCGTCGCATCGTGCCCGCGAAGATCAAGGTGCCGTCGCTGGTCATGATCCCCTCGGGCGACCGCATCGTGCCGCCGCTGTCGGCCGCCGCGCTGGTCGACCCGAAGAAGGGCCTGAAGAATGCCAGGCGGATCGACCTGCCGCTCGGCCATATCGGCATGGTGGTGAGCGGCCGTGCCCGCGAGCTGTGCTGGAGGCCGCTGATCGAGTGGATCTCCGCTCTTCCTGTCCGGCGGTCCCGTGTCGTCACCGGCTAGGTCCTTCGACGGGCGCGTGCCGGCGATCTGGGCGGCGCTGCTGACGGTCTCCGTCTTCGCCCATGCGCATGTCGAGATGGCGAACGAGGCCGCGCGCGGCCTCCCGATGACCTACGGCACGGTCCTCGCGATTCAGGTGTCCAGCCATCTGGTCGTCGCGGCCCTGCTGCCCGCGATCTACTGGCTGCACCGGCGCTGGCCGATCCCCGACCATCGGCGCAATCTTCTGATCCACGTCGCGGCGGTGGTGCCGTTCAGCATCGCCCACACGCTGGGCATGGCGGCGCTCAGGCTCCTGTGGTTCGGCGGCATCGTCGGCGAACCATACAGCTTTCCGCTCACCCTCGACCGGCTGGTCTACGAATTCGCGAAGGACATCATCGCCTACGCCCTGTTGAGCGCCGGCGCGGTGGCGCTGCGCCACTATCTGACGCGGCCGGCTCCAGCGGTGCCCGCCGAGCCAGCCGTGGTGTCGGAGCCGCCGGCCGAACCCTTGCCCGAGCGCTTCGCCGTGCGCCGCAAGGGCCGGGAGATCATGGTCGAGGTCGCCGACATCGACTGGATCGAGGCCTCGGGCAATTACGCCGTGCTGCATGTCGGCGACGAGACCTTCGAGATCCGGTCCTCGCTCACGAGGCTGGAAGGCGAGCTCGATCCGAAACGGTTCGTGCGCGTGCACAAATCACACCTGGTCAACATCGCCCGGGTCGTCGAGGTGACGCCCTGGGTGAGCGGCGACTGGCGCATCCGCCTGCAGGGCGGCGCCGAAGTGAATCTGAGCCGGCGCTATCGCCAGCGTTTCGAGGCCCTGGCGCCCGTTCGGGCCTGACCGGACGTCCCTTGGCGCGTGCCGGTCGTCCCACGGGACGCGCCGGTCGTCACAAAACGACACGGACTCAAAGGCTTGCAGGGTAGGTCGAGGGTATCCGCCAACCTGAACCTCGCCATGCACCCTGTCGCTTTTGTCTCCCGCCGTGCCGATCTCGACTGGCTCCGCGTCCTCGCCTTCGGCCTTCTGATCTTCTACCACGCCGGCATGGCCTGGTCGGGCTGGAGCTGGCACGTCACCAGCCCCGACAGCCTGGAAGGGCTGCGCGAGGCCATGCGGTTCCTGAACCGCTGGCGCATGCCGCTGATCTTCCTGGTCTCGGGCGCGGCCATCATGCTGGCGCTGGGCGATCGCACGCCGGGAGCCTTCGTCCGCGACCGGCTGAAGCGCCTGGCGTTGCCGCTGGCCTTCGGCATGGCCGTGATCGTGCCGCCGCAGGTCTATCTGGAACGGCTGTATCACGGCCAGTTCAACGGCTCGTTCCTGCAATGGCTGCCGCGCGCCTTCGACGGCATCTACCCGCAGGGGAACCTGAGCTGGCATCACCTCTGGTTCGTGGCCTACGTCCTCGTGCTGACGCTCGCGCTGCTGCCGGTCTTCCTGTGGGCGCGGTCGGCGTCGGGGCAGGCGGCCGTTGCAGGGGCCGGCCGGATCGCGGCCCGCCTCGGCCTGCAGTGGCTGATGACCCTGCCGCTCGCCGCCTCGACCCTCTGGCTGGCGCCGATCTCGTGGAACATCAACGGGCTGGTCGGCGACTGGCACGGGCTCGCTTCCTATGGCGCGCTTCTTCTTTATGGCGCCTTCCTCTTCGGATCGTCCGATCTGTTGAGGGCGTTGCAAAGCCAGCGCTTCTTCTCGCTGGCCGTCGGACTCGCCGCCTATGCGTTTCTCTATTTCGGGTTCTTCGCGGGCACCGTCCGGGCGACCATTCCGACGGAGGTGCGGCCGGCCTTTGCACTTCTGTCGGCGATCAACGTCATGGCGTGGCTGTTCGCGATCATCGGCTTCGCGCACCGCTACCTGACCCGGCGGCCGGCCTTCCTCCCGGACGCGACTGAGGCGGTCTATCCCTTCTACCTCATTCACCAAACGGTAACGGTGATTGCCGTCTGGGGACTGCTGCGGATCGGCGCGCCGCCCCTCCTGGGATTCGTCTCCGCGGTCGTCGCGACGTTTGCCGGGACATGGCTGATTTATGCAGGCCTGGTGCGCCCGTGGCGCTGGATCCGGCCGCTGTTCGGAATGAAGGCGGCCGTTTCGGGGGGAGCGGCGGTCCTTGCCCCGCCGCGCGGCAGGCCTATAAATATCCGTAAGGACGGCCTGCCAAGGAGGATTTCATGACGGATATCGTTATCGCGAGCGCAGCGCGCACGCCAATCGGCTCGTTCAACGGTGCGTTCGGCGCCGTGCCGGCCCACGATCTCGGCAAGGTCGCCATCAAGGGCGCCCTCGAGCGCGCCAACGTGAAGCCCGAGGAAGTCGACGAAGTCATCATGGGCCAGATCCTGACCGGCGGTCAGGGCCAGAACCCGGCGCGCCAGGCGGCCGTCAATTCTGGCATCCCGGTCGACAAGACCGCGCTTGGCATCAACCAGCTCTGCGGCTCCGGCCTGCGTGCCGTCGCCTTTGGCTGGCAGGCGATCCGCAATGGCGACGCCAGCATCATGGTGGTTGGCGGCCAGGAGAGCATGAGCCAGGCGCCGCACGCCGCTTATATGCGCGACGGCACGAAGATGGGCGAGTTCAAGATGCTCGACACCATGCTGAAGGACGGTCTGTGGGACGCCTTCTACGGCTATCAC
>JBILYJ010000011.1:0-26253 GCA_044377795.1 Reyranella sp.
AAGGCAGACAAGGGCGGCGACACGGAGAAGGCGGAGGCGTGAAGCCGCCGCTCCCGGGACCCGCCGACAAGACCCTGCCGACACCCGATCCGGCACAGGTCCAGTACATCCGCAGCTATGGTCCCGGCCGCTTCATGATCAGCGACCGCGAATGGCGGTCGCCGGTGCTGGTGACGCCGAACGTCACCCATCCCTGGGCGATCACGCGAGCCGAGGATCTCACGGTCGAAAGCCTGGCGCCCCTGCGCGGGGCGGCCGTGCCGACGGAGATCCTCGTGCTGGGCTGCGGCGCGCGCGCGGTGTTCGTTCCGCCCGACCTGCGGGCGGCCCTGAAGGCGGCCGGCATGGGCCTCGAGGTGGTCGATACCGGCTCGGCCTGCCGCATCTACAACGTGCTGCTGGCCGAGAGCCGGCGGGTGGCCGCGGCCCTCATTCCGCTGTAGGGCATTCCTCCCCATTCAGATGGGGAGGTGGCGGCGTCTTACGCCGACGGAGGGGTCATACCTGATCGCATGACCCCATCGCCCCGTAAGACGGGGCACTTCCCCTTATGAAAGGGGAAGCGAAGGTTCAGTTCAGATCGGGGCGTTCTGCTGGGCCACCATGCAATAGAGCATGCCGATCGAGAACATGGTGTTGAAGCGGCTGGCATAGAGCGCCCTGGTGGCCGCAGCGGCCTTCTCCTCGGCCGTGGCTTCGACGAGGCCCAGGACCTTCTGCTGGTTCGGCCAGATGATGAACCAGACGTTGAAGGCCATCGTCAGCGCCATCCACATGCCGACGCCGATCATGATGAAGCCCGGACGCAAGGTCAGTGCCTCGATGATGTATTTGTTCATCGCGGCCAGCAGCAGGCCGGTGACGACGGTCGCAAGGGCGGCGTAGCGGAACCACCACAGAACGGTCGGCGCGATGAACTTGGTGATGGCGGTGCGGCTCTCGGCCGGCTGGATCTTCGGCATGGTGGGAACCTGCACGAAGTTCAGGTACCAGAGCAGGCCGATCCACATGATGCCGCAAATCACGTGCAGCCACCGCATGATGACCGTCGCATAGGCATGGTCGACCTTGATCGACTGTCCGGTCACGGCGCCGGCGCCCACGACGATCAGGACCAGGAGCACGACACCTGCGGAAACGGTTCGTCCAAGCGAGGTAAATATGGCACCCATGTTGAACATCCCCTTTTATGTCATTGAAGGGATTAATGAATCCCCGATCTTTGTATCCTAATCTCAACCCGATCTGCGTTCAACTGTCGCACCTCCGCCTTTGATCCCGATGTCCGACTCCCCGCCCAAACCCTACAGCGCCGCCCAAGCATCCCACCGCTACGTGCTCGATCTCGTGCGCGATGCCGACCGGGAGCGCTTCCTTGGTGCCCTCTTTGCGCCGGAGCCGCAGCGCAGCGGGCTGCTGGCGCTGCTCGCCTTGGATCACGAGCTGGCGCGCACCCGCAGCGTGACCAAGGAACCGATGCTGGCGCGCATCCGGCTGGAATGGTGGCGGGAGGCAATGGCGGAAGCCGCCGGGAGCGGCAAACCCCGCGCCCAGCCCATCGTCGAAGCGCTCGCGGAGACGGTCCGCCGGCACGGGCTCGCGCTCGAGAGCGTGGTCGATCTGATCGACGCGCGGGAGGAGGAGATCGAGGGACCGCTCGACGTCATGCGGGCCGGCCATGCGCTGGCCGACCTGGAACTCAGCGTGTTGGGTGTCGAGGACGCGGCCTCCCGGCAGGCCGCCCATGCGGTCGGCGCGGCCTGGCTGATGGGCGAAGGCCCGGAGCGCGACCAGCTCGTGGGCGATGCGCGGGCGCTGCGCGGGAAGGTCGATCCCGCCGCCCTGCCGATCCTGCTGCCGGCGCTCTCGCTCGGCCGGCCGCTGGGACCGCTGCGGCGACCGCTGGCCTATTGGTGGGCGGCGAGGCGCGGGCAATACTGAAGGGCAACCCCGGAGGAAGCGTGGCACGCGCGAAGGCAAACGGTATCGAGATCGAGTACGAGACGTTCGGCAGCCGGAAGGATCCGGCCCTGCTGCTCATCATGGGCCTGGGCGCCCAGCTCACGCTCTGGCCGGAATCGATGTGCGAGCGGCTGGCCGGGCAGGGCTTCTTCGTCGTGCGCTACGACAACCGCGATGTCGGACTGTCGACGGACTTCGACCAGTGGGGCGTGCCCGACCTGATGGGCGCCTTTGCGAGGCTGATCAAAGGCGAGAAGGTCGAGTCGCCTTACCTGCTCGGCGACATGGCGGCCGATGCGACCGGCCTGCTCGACGCGCTGGAGATCGATCGCGCGCACATGGTCGGTGCCTCGATGGGCGGCATGATCGCCCAGGTGATCGCCGCGACCCATCCGCAGTACACCCGTTCCCTCGTTTCCGTCATGTCGACGAGCGGACGCCCCGGCCTGCCGATGGGCAAGCCCGAGGCCGTGGCGATGCTGTCGGCGAAGCCCGAGGGCGCGGAGCGCGAGCAGCTGATCGCCCACGGCATGAAGCTGCACACCGTCATCGGTGGCCCGGGCTATCCGACGGACCCTGCCGCGATGCGCGCCCTGGTCGAACGCAACATCGACCGTCGCTACTATCCGCAAGGCGCGGCGCGGCACTACCTCGCGGTCATGGCCTCGGGTCCGCGCGTCGAGCTTCTGAAGACGGTGAAGGTGCCCACCCTGGTGCTGCACGGCGAGGACGATCCGCTGCTGCCGGTGGAGTGCGGTCGCGACGTCGCGGCCCTCGTGCCCGGTGCGAAGATCGAGACCTTCCCCGGCTGGGGACACGATGTACCCGAGCAGATGGTCCCGAAACTCGTCGCGAGCGTTTCGACGTTCTGCAAGGCTGCCTGAGGAGCCCATCATGAAGTTCGGCATCTTCTACGAGCATCAGCTGCCCCGGCCGTGGGGCGAGAAGAGCGAGTACCAGCTCCTGCAGGATTCGCTCACCCAGATCGAGCTCGCCGACCGGCTGGGCTACGACTATGCGTGGGAGGTCGAGCATCACTTCCTCGAGGAGTATTCCCACTCGTCGGCGCCGGAAGTGTTCCTCGGCGCCGCCAGCCAGCGCACCAAGCGCATCCGGCTGGGCCATGGCGTGATCCAGCTCACGACCAACAACCCGCATCGCGTCGCCGAGAAGGTCTCGACGCTCGACCTGCTCTCGGGCGGCCGTGTCGAGCTCGGCATGGGCGAGGCGGCGGGACCGGCCGAGCTGCATCCGTTCAACATCCGGGTGCGCGACAAGCGCGAGCGCTGGGAGGAGGCCGTGAAGGCTATCGTCCCCATGTTCACCAGGGAGAGCTGGGAGTTCCACGGCCAGTACTACGATTTTCCGGCGCGCAACGTGATCCCGAAGCCGTTCCAGAAGCCGCATCCGCCGCTGTGGGTCGCCTGCTCGAACATCGCCACCATCGGCAAGGCCGGCGAGTGGGGCATGGGGGCGCTGGGCTTCACCTTCGTGACGCCGGAAGCGGCGCGGGCCTGGGTGCACAAGTACTACAACAACCTGCTCAACAACTCGAAGAAGCTCGCCGACTATCCCAGCAATCCCAACGTGGCGATGGTCTCGGGCTTCATGTGCGCGCCCACCGACGAGGAGGCCGAGGCCAAGGCCGCCGGCTGGACCTTCTTCATCTTCGCGCTCTCCTACTATGGCCGCAAAGGCGTCGATGCGCCGGGCACCTCCAACCTGTGGGACGAGTACCAGGCCTGGCGCGGCGGACCGGAAGAGAAGAAGGCACTCGAATCGGGCCTCATCGGCTCGCCGGAAACGATTCGCAGGAAGCTGCGCCAGTTCCAGGCCAGCCGCGTCGACCAGGTCATCCTACTGAACCAGGCCGGCAAGACCAGCCACGAGGACATCTGCGCCTCGCTCGATCTCTTCGCCCGCGAGGTGATGCCGGAATTCCATGCCGGCGAGGCCGAGCATGCCGCCTGGAAGCAGAAGGTGCTGGACCGCGAGATCGTGCTCGAGGACCTGGACGTGGCGAAGTACGACATCTTCAGCCACCAGAACGAACACATCGTCCGCCTGACGCCCGAGCAGCTGAAGCAGAAGATGGCCGAGAAGGAGGCCGCGGCGAAGCGCGCCTGAGCGTCGGCAAGCCTCGTCGTCCTGAGCGAAGCCGCCCGGAGGGCGGCTTCGCTCAGGACGATGTTAGATTTCGCGGCACCTGCGTGCGGTACCAGTCGAGGATCTCCGCGCCGGTCCACGTGACGACGTCCTCGTGTCCGAGGATGTAGTCGTAGAGCATCTCGAGATACTTGATCCGGTGCGGCACGCCCGTGAGATACGGGTGGATCGAGATCGCCATCACGCGGGGCGCGGTCTTGCCGTCGAGGTAGAGACGGTCGAACTGGTCGCGGCCGCGCCGGAAGATCTCGTCCGACGGCTGCTGCTGCACGGCGCTCATGACGACGTCGTTGATCTCGACCGTGTAGGGGACCGAGACGATTTCGCCGTGCGCGGTCTTCAAGGGCAGCGGCTGCTCGTCCATCACCCAGTCGGCGACGTACTCGATCCCGGCCTCCGCCAGCAGGTCGAGCGTCTCGTCGGTCTCGGTGAGGCCGGGGCTTTCCCAGCCGCGCGGCGGCTTGCCGGTGAAGTCCTTGATGGCGCGGATCGTGTCGGCGATCGCTCTCTTCTGGTCCTCGACCTTGTGCATCGGCTTTTGCACCCAGCCATGGCCCATGAAATCCCAGCCCGCCTCGTGCGCGGCCTCGCAGGCCTCGCGGTAGAGTTCGCAGGCCGTGCCGTTCACCGCGAAGGTCGCCTTGAGCTTGCGGGCGTTCAGCGTCTCGAGGAAGCGCCAGAAGCCGACGCGCATGCCGTACTCGTGCCACGCCCAGTTCGGCACGTCGGGCAGCAGCGGCACGCCCATCGGTGGCGGCAGAACGGTGCGCGGCATCGCCCCGGCCGGGCTCCAGTTCTCGACGTTCACGATCGTCCCGCCGGCGCCGGGCGCGCCCCCCGGCAAGGTGAGCTTCGGCCGCTTGTGGATCGGCAGATAGGGCGTGCGCCCGCGGACGCTGTCGCCGGTTTCGCGCGTCATCGCCGGTGCTTACGCCTTGTTCGGATTGATCAGGAACTTCTCGCCGGTGGCGCGCTTGGCGTAGGCGGTGAGGTTCTGGAGGTCGAGCGCCTCCGGCAGCGAGATGGTCCGGGTGTAGTGGCTGGCGAAGGTCGTCTTGAGCGAGTTCACGACGCGCTCGCGCAGGCGCAGCTGGTCGGGCCGGCCGATCTTCTGGAGGAACGGCGTCAGCAGCCAGCCGCCGACACCCCAGGCCATGCCGTAGTTGCGCGTCAGTTCGACCGGGCCGGTGTTGAGGCTGCCATAGACATAGACCTGCTTGTGCACGGAGGAGCCATAGCGATTGTAGGTCGTGGCAGTCTTGTTGATGGCGATTTCCATGGCCGTGAGGATCTGGCTGGCGAGCTTGCCGCCGCCGATCGCATCGAAGGCGATAGTGGCCCCGGTCTCGACCAGCGCCTGGACGAGGTCGTCCTGGAAGCTCGCGGCGCTCGAATCGACGACATGCTTGGCGCCGATCCCCTTCAGCAGCTTGGCCTGCTCGGCGCTGCGCACGATGTTCACGAGGCCGATCCCGTCCTCGTTGCAGATCTTGACCAGCATCTGGCCGAGGTTGGAGGCCGCCGCGGTGTGGACCAGCGCCTTGTGGCCTTCGCGCTTCATGGTCTCGGTCATGCCGAGCGCCGTCAGCGGATTGACGAACCACGAGGCGCCCTCGGCGGCCGTCGTACCGGCGGGCAGGGGCTGGCAATCGCGCGCGTTCAGCAGCCGGTACTGCGCATACATCGAGCCGCCGACCATCGAGACCAGCTTGCCTTTGAGCGCCTGTGCGGCGTCGGACGAGCCCGCCTTGATCACTGTGCCGGCACCTTCATTACCGACCGGGAGCGACTCGCCCAGGCGGGTTGCCAGGAACGGCAGGGCGGCGGCAGACACAGGCGCCGTCACCTTGACGCCCTCGCCGCTGCCGCTCGAGGTGGCCTTGCTGAGGTCGGCGGGGCCGGTGAGCAGGCCGAGGTCGGACGGGTTGATCGGCGTCGCCTCGACCTTGACCACGACCTGGTCGGGGCCGGGCTCGGGCACGTCGACCCGTGCCAGCGACAGTTCGAGCTGACCTTCGGTGGAGATCAGGGAGCGAAGCTGCAGGCCCGATGTCTTGTTGGTGTCGCTCATCGTAAATCTCCATGGGTGTTTGACCCCCAACATAGCACGGCGGCGTGCATGTGAAGTCTCTCGCCGCGGCGCCGTGGATGGGCGGCTTCCGTTTCGCAGGCCGGCAGGTCGGCTTCGGCGCAGCAGAACGGATGCTTCAGAGGACCGCGGCTGCGTTTTCGCCGCGCTCATAGACGAGGTGGGCGCGGCCGACCAGCAAGGGGTCGAGCGGACCGATTTTCTCGGGGTCCTTGCCGTCATAGGGAAGGCGATGCAGCAGGTAGCGCATGGCGTTGAGCCTCGCGCGTTTCTTGCAGTCGGACTTTATGACCGTCCATGGCGCATCGGCGGTGTCGGTGTGCTGAAACATCGACTCCTTCGCCTTCGTGTATTCTTCCCACTTGTCCAGGGATGCCAGATCGATAGGCGACAGCTTCCAGTGCTTGAGGGGGTGGACCTGTCTTTCCTTGAAGCGCCTTCTCTGCTCCTCGCGGCTGACCGAGAACCAGAACTTGATCAGGTGCAGCCCGCTGCGCGTCAGGTTCCGCTCGAACTCCGGGGCCTGGCGCATGAACTCCCTGTATTCCTCGTCTGAACAGAAGCCCATAACCCTTTCGACACCGGCCCGATTGTACCAGGAGCGGTCGAAGAGAGTGATCTCACCCGCCGTGGGGAGGTTCTGCACATAGCGCTGGAAATACCATTGGCCGCGCTCCGCCTCCGATGGCTTCTCGAGCGCGACGACGCGCGCGCCGCGAGGGTTCAGATGTTCCATGAACCGCTTGATCGCGCCGCCCTTGCCGGCAGCGTCGCGGCCTTCGAAGAGAATGACGACCTTCTGCTTCCGCTCCTTTGTCCAGTTCTGCAACTTGAGCAGTTCCACCTGCAGCCCGTACTTGGCTTTCTCGTAGCTCTTGCGAAGCATGAGATTGCGATAGGGATATCCGCCCTGTCGCCAGTCATCCGCCAGTTCTTCATCGGGATTGGGGCCCGCGAGAGCCTGTTCTGCTTCGGTAGTCTGCAGGGCGCGCTTCAGGGCTATCGCATCGTCAGGCGAGGCCCCCGCCATGATCGCCTGGAGGGCATCGGCCAACTGGTGAGTCCGATCGGGAGCCATCAGGCCAAGTATGTCTCGGACGGCGATTTCCCGGGAGTCCTCCGCTGCCTGAATCGCGTCATTCTCGACCGACTCTTCGATGGAACGGGACGACCCCAACACTGCGGTGTCTCCCAGATTCACGGGACGCCTGGCATTCACCCGGGCACGAGTCTTCTTCTTCATGTCTGCAATCCTGGAAGGGTACTTCGAACCGATGCCAAAGTGAGCATGGAAGTTGAAGGCTGCCAATCCGATCCCGCAATGATCCAGATCAAGCCAGGGCACGAATTTGTGGACAAGCAACCGCGCGAACCTGAGGCTGTGACCGGCGCCTCAGCCGCGGCCGGTCCAGGCCCGCCGCGTGGTGGAGAAGGCGAGTACGGCAGAGAAGGCCACGATGCCCAGCGCCACGCAGGTATAGAGGCCCGAGAGGCCCCAGCCGAAATGGTCGAGAGCGAGCAGGCTGCCGCCGCCCGCGATGGTGATGCGGGTGAGGTTGGCGGCGACCGGCCAGATCATCTCGCCGGTGCCCTGCGAGGCGAAATAGAGCGCCATGGCCAGGCCGAAGAAGCCGTAGGCCGGGCCGACGATGCTGAGATAGTGGCGGCCCGAGGCCAGCGCGCCCGGATCGGTGGTGAAGAGGCCGAGCCACAGATCGGGCCAGAGCGCCACGACGAGACCGATGATGGCGGCAACGGCGCCCGCCATGAGGGCGCCGGTCCAGGCCATGCGCTGGGCGCGGGCATACTGTTTGGCGCCGATGTTGGTGCCGACCAGCGCCGTCAGCGTCCCGCCAATGCCGAAGCTGATCGGGATGAGCATGTATTCGAGCCGCGAACCGATCCCGTAGCCCGCGATCGCGGCATCGCCCTCGCGCCCGATCAGGCCGGTGACGACCAGCACGGTGCCATTGGTCAGGATGACGACGAGGCAGGCGACCAGCCCGACCTTCAGGATGTCGCGAAAGGCGCGCCAGCGGAACCCGTCGATCGGCCAGCGCAGGCGCAGCTGGGCCTTCGGGCCCGTGAGCTTCGAGAGCATCCAGAGGGCGGCAAGCGCGAAGGCTATCACCGCGGCGATGGCGGGACCGCGGATGCCCAGGGCGGGCAGGCCGAACCATCCCAGGGTCAGGGCGCCCGTGAGCGGGATCTGGATGCCGGCCGTTACGACCAGCGCCAGACCGGGCGTCTTCATGTCGCCAGTGCCGCGCAGGACGGAGGCCATCGAGTTGGCGATCCAATGGGCGACGCAGCCGGTGAACAGGATGGTGGCGAAGGCCTCGGCGCGGTCGAGGGCCTCGCCGCTGCCGCCTAGGGCACCGTAGATCTGGCGGCCGAAACCCACGAAGACGATGGCGAACAGCGCGGCCATGCCGAGCGCGATGGCGAGCGCATGGGCCGCTGCCGCCTCGGCGGCCGCCTTGTTGCCCGAGCCCAGGGCGCGGGCCACCGAGGAGGAGATGCCGCCGCCCATGGCGCCAGCCGACATCATGCCGAGCGTCATCTGCGTCGGGAACACCAGCGCCAGCGCGGCGAGGTCGACGACGCCGAGCTGGCCGATAAAATAGCCGTCGGCGATGCTGACGAGGCTCTGCATGGCCACGTTCAGCACGTTGGGGGTCGCGAGGGTGAGAATGGTGGGCACGATCGGCCCGGCCAGCATCATCTGCCGGCGTTGTGCGGGAGTCATTGCAGGCGATGTAGCACGCGCTGCACCACCTGCTCGCGAACTTATCTCATGGGGTGAGGAATTTTGTCAGCGCCTCGCGCGCTGCGAAACGACGGCCTCGGCGAGCTGGTCGATCGTCACGATGTCGGCGGCGACGTTCATCGGGAGGGTGACGTCGAACCGGTCCTCGAGCTCCATGATGACGTCCATCATCGTGAGCGAATCGACGGTCAATCCCTTGGAGATGACCGTCTGCGGCGTGATCGCTTTGCCGCCGGCATTGTACGGCGCCAGAAGGCTGAAGATCTCACGCATCACGTCGTACTGCAGCGAAGGCGCGCCGCTGATGGAAGTACGGGGGGCGACCAGTTCCTGAACGGTCGGCATGACTCACTCCGTCGAAGGGGGCAGCTGGCATTTCATCCCGACGCGGCCCGGATGTGAAATAACGTTTGGTTACCTACTGTTGCGGGACATTACGAAATGTTTCCGCCCGTCAGGCCGTAGGAAGGATGTTGAGCTGCCGCCGCACCTCGTCGATGGGTCTCTCGACATGGGGCCAGTAGTCCCACTTGTCGGACAGGTCGGTGTTCACGAGCGCGCCGCGTTCGATGGCCGCGAACATCCGCTCGGCGGCGCCCGGTTCGCCCAGCACGCCGATGGTCGTGTAGCCATCGGCAGTCGGTCGCGCGTTTACGCCGGCGCTGAAGATCAGCACCGCGAACAGGATCAGGTAGAAGGGCCGCGTCTGCTTGAAGCCTGCAGTGAAGGAGGCGACCTGCAGCTCGCCCTGCGGATCGGTGCCGTAGCCGCCCAGCACGTGGCAGAAATCGTGATAGAGACCGGCCTCCGGGAACCCGAACCGCTCGCCCGGCATGCCGAACTTGTTGTGCTGGAAGTATTCCCACATCGACCGCCCCAAAGTGCTGTCCGGCAGCCTCTCCCAGGCGCGATACCGGGCGGCGAGTTCGGTATCCTCGATCAGTCCGCGCATGCCCAGGATGCTTTTCGCGAGCGCCACCACGCCGTGCTGCTCGAGCTGGTCCTTCATGATGTCGCCGACCTGGCTGCGGCGCAGCAGGTCGAGCTTGAACAAGGTCATGTGCTGCTCGGCCAGCCGGCGCAGATTGGCCAGTTCCGGCGTGGCGATGCCCAGCGCCTCGGCGAATGCCTCGACGCTGGCAACGGTCTCGCGCGAGGGCACGCCATCGGCCAGCGCCAGGATCAGGAGGCCGTTGACGAACTGATGGCGGAGGTCGTGCGACGGAAATCCCGCGGCGAGTTCCGCGGGCGTCACCGGCGGCAGCGTCGCGATGTCGGCGTCGATACGCAGGATGACCCGTCGCGCCGCTTCCATCAGCGCCAGCTGCGACTTGCCGGGCGTGCCGGCGACCGAAGCGACCGTCTTCATGGCGCGCAGGCCGAGGAGGGCGGCGGCGGGCTCCGGCTGCATCAGGCGCATGAAGATCTCCGTCTCACTCCGCCGCGAGCGGCGCAGGGTTCAGCCAGTCGTCGAAATCGCGCAGCGCCCGCACGGCCATTGCCTGCTTGCGTTCCTTGCCCTTGAAACTGCCGGCGATGGGCGGAAACAGGCCGAAGTTGATGTTCATCGGCTGGAAGGTCGTGGCGTCGGCACCGCCGGTGATGTGGCCCAGCAGCGCGCCCATCGCCGTTGTGGGCGGCGGCGGCGCCTGCACGCGGCCCAGCCTTTCGGCCGCCGCAAACCGCCCGGTCATCAGCCCGACGGTGGCGCTCTCGACATAGCCTTCGCAGCCGGTGATCTGGCCGGCGAACCGCAGCCGCGGCATCGCCTTGAGGCGCAAGGTGCCGTCGAGCAGGCGCGGGCTGTTGAGGAAGGTGTTGCGATGCAGGCCGCCCAGCCGGGCGAACTCCGCCTTCTCGAGCCCGGGGATGGTGCGAAAGATGCGCGTCTGTTCGCCGTGCTTCAGCTTGGTCTGGAAGCCCACGATGTTCCACAGCGTGCCCAGCGCATTGTCCTGGCGCAGCTGCACCACCGCCCAGGGACGATGGCCGGTGCGGGGATCGCGCAGGCCCACCGGCTTCATCGGCCCGAAGCGCAGGCTCTGCGGCCCGGTCGAGGCGATGACCTCGATCGGCTGGCAGCCCTGGAAGTAGGGCGTGTTGTGCTCCCACTGCTTGAACTCGGTCTTCTCGCCGGCCAGCAGTGCGGCGACGAAGGCCTCGTATTGCGGCTTGTCCATCGGGCAGTTGAAGTAGTCGGCGCCGTCGCTTCCCTCGACATTGCCGGGGCCGACCTTGTCGTAGCGCGACTGCTTCCACGCGATCGACTGGTCGATGCTCTCGTAATGGACGATCGGCGCGATGGCGTCGAAGAAGGCGAGCGAGTCCTCGCCGGTGAGCGTCGCGATGGCCTCGGCGAGCGCCGGCGAGGTGAGGGGACCGGTCGCCACGATGACGCTGTCCCATGCCTCGGGCGGCAGGCCCGCTACCTCTTCGCGCTCGAGCGTCACCAGCGGATGCGCGAGCAGGGTTTCCTGCACCGCCGCCGAGAAGCCGTGCCGGTCGACCGCGAGCGCGCCGCCTGCCGGCAGCTTGTGCGCGTCGGCGGCGCGCATGATCAGCGATCCGGCGCGGCGCATTTCCTCGTGGATCACGCCGACGGCGTTGTTGGCGGCATCGTCGGAGCGGAAGGAGTTGGAGCAGACCAGCTCGGCGAGGCTATCGGTGAGATGGGCCTCGGTCCCGCGCAGCGGCCGCATCTCGTGCAGCACCACGGGCACACCCGCCTGTGCGAGCTGCCAGGCCGCCTCGCTGCCTGCGAGACCGCCGCCGACGACGTGAACGGGCTTGGTGCTTGACGTCATGCTCTCCGACCTGAAACCTGCGCCTCCTTACAATGGAGGGTTCGACATGGCCATCAAGTTCCACAATCCCAAGTCCGTCTCCGTCGCCGGCAAATACAGCCTCGGCGTCGAGGTCCCGCCCGATGCGCGCGTGCTCTACGTCTCCGGTCAGGTCGGCGTCGATTCCGCAGGCAAGCTGCAGGACGGCATCGAGGCGCAGTGCGACCAGGTCTGGAAGAACATCGGCGAGGTGCTGAAGGCCGGCGGCATGGACTTCCGCGACATCGTCAAGCTCACCGTGTTTCTGACCGACAGCCGCTTCATCCCCGCCTTCCGCGAGGGGCGCGGCAAGTATGTCGGGCAGGAACCCTATCCCGCATCGACCCTGCTGGTCGTGGCCGGCCTCGCCGATCCCTCCATGCTGGTCGAAGTCGAAGTGGTGGCGGCGAAGTCCTAGCTCGAGCGGAGGCGGGATTGCTTCGCCTCGAAGCCGTCGCGCGGGACGCCTTTCATGCGAGCGTGAACGCGGCGTCGGAGGCGATCACGCGCGTGGGGGGCTGGGTTTCCGGCCATTCCCTGCTTTCCGACGCGATGGCGGTCCTCCAGTTCGAGATTCCCGGCGACCGTCTGCACGAGCTGGTGGAGGAGCTGGGCGCGCGCGGGCTGAAAACGGAGCTTCCTCCCGGAGCGTCGAACCGCGGGACGGATGTCGCCGGGCGCCTGACGCTGTACTTCAGCCAGGGCAGCGGCGACCTGCGACGCGACGTGCCGCCATTCCAATGAAGGCGGCGCCCGCCGAAATCTCGACTCGGCGGTCAACGGCGATTCGCGACGGCGGACTCGCCCGACGGTGGATGCGGTGCCATTATCTCCCCTTCGAAGTCCAGGCAGGCGTAGGTTGGTTCCCAGCATCAAGAAGCCCGTGGTCGGGGTGATCGGCAACTCCGGCGTGATCAACGACCGTCACAACGTCCAGCTCGTGGGACAGCGCAACATGCGGGCGGTCGCCGACGTCGCCGGGGCGCTGCCGCTGATGTTTGCCGGCACCCCCGACATCACCGACATCGAAGCCCTGCTGGGCGCCGTCGACGGCATCCTGCTCACCGGCGCCCGCGCCAACGTCCACCCGACGCGCTTCGGAGCCGAACCGCATCCCGCCCACGAACCTTACGACCAGGAGCGCGACGCGATGGCCTTGTCGCTGATCGATGCCTGTGTCGAGCGCGGCGTGCCGATCTTCGGTATCTGCCGCGGCTTCCAGGAAATGAACGTGGCCTTCGGCGGCTCGCTGCATCCCGAGATTCGCGAGATTCCGGGCCGCATGAACCACCGCATGCCGCGGCTGGAGAACGGCGAGATCCATCCCGATCCGACCGTGGTGTTTGCCGACCGGCACGAGGTGCAGCTGGTGAAGGACGGCTATTTCGCCCGGCTGCTCGGCTGCGAATGCATTCGCGTGAACTCGCTCCATGGGCAGGGGATCCTCGATCCCGGCAAGCGGGTCGCCATCGAAGGCGTGGCGGAGGACGGCACGATCGAGGCGATCTGCATCACGGACGCACCGGCCTTCGCGGTGGGCGTTCAGTGGCACGCCGAATACGACCCGCAATCCAACCCGATCAACCGCGCCCTGTTCCAGGCGTTCGGCGAGGCTCTCCGCGAGCACATGCGCTCGTCCTGAGGCTTTGCGATGACGGACACGCTCAAGGTCGGGCTGGCGCAGCTCAATCCCAAGGTCGGCGACGTGGCGGGCAATCTCGCCAGGGTGCGGGCCGCCCGCGCGCAGGCGGCCCGGCAAGGCGCCGATCTGGTGCTTTTCTCCGAAATGGTGGTGGCGGGATACTTTCCGGAGGATCTCGTCCTGAAGCCTGCCTTTCAGGACGCCTGCCACGACGCGGTCGAGGCGCTGCGGGAAGACACAAGCGATGGCGGCCCGGCCCTGTTCGTCACCACGCCGTGGCGCGAGGACGGCAAGCTCTACAATGCCATCGTTGCCCTCGACAAAGGCGAGATCGTCGGCAAGCGCTACAAGGTCGATCTGCCGAACTACGGAGTGTTCGACGACAAGCGCGTGTTCTCGCCGGGGCCGATGCCCGGACCGATCGTCTTCAGGGGTGTCCGGATCGGCGTGCCGATCTGCGAGGATGTCTGGACGCCCGATGTCGTCGAATGCATCGCCGAGACCGGCGGCGAGATTCTTCTCGTGCCCAACGGGTCGCCCTACGAGGCCGGCAAGACCGACCTGCGCGTGCAGCTCGGCGTCAAGCGCGTGGTCGAGAGCGGCTTGCCCTTCGTCTATCTCAACCAGGTCGGCGGCCAGGACGAGGTCGTCTATGACGGCGCCTCCTTCGCGCTGGGCGCCGACCGATCGCTCAAGGCCAAGCTCGCCTCCTTCGCCGAGCAGGTCGCCACGATCGAGTTCCGGCGCGGCGCTGGCGGTTGGGAATGCCAGCCCGGACCGATCGTGCCCGAGCTGGACCGCCTCGACTCGATCTATCAGGCGATGGTGCTCGGCCTGCGCGACTATGTGAACAAGACGGGCTTCCCCTCGGTAGTGATCGGGCTGTCGGGCGGCGTCGATTCGGCGATCACGGCGGCGGTGGCGGCCGACGCGTTGGGGCCCGATCGCGTGCACGCGATCATGATGCTGTCGCCCTATACCAGCCACGACTCGCTGGAGGATGCCGAGGCCTGCGCTCGGGCGATCGGCGTGCGCTACGACATCGTCGACATCGGACCGGCGATGGAGGCGTTCCGCGGCATGCTGGCGCCACTGTTCGGCAACCGGTCCGAGGACGTCACCGAGGAGAACATCCAGAGCCGCGCCCGCGGCGTCACCCTGATGGCGGTGTCGAACAAGCTGGGCGGCATGGTGGTGACGACCGGCAACAAGTCGGAGATGGCGGTCGGTTATGCCACGCTCTACGGCGACATGTGCGGCGGCTTCAATGTGCTGAAGGACGTCTACAAGACCACCGTCTTCGAACTCTGCCGCTGGCGAAATGCGCACTTGCCGCCGGGCGCGCTGGGACGCGCGGGAATGGTGATCCCGCCGCGCATCATCGACAAGCCGCCCTCGGCCGAACTGCGGCCCGACCAGAAGGACTCCGACTCGCTGCCGCCCTATGCGACGCTCGACGCCATCCTGAAGGGCCTCATCGAGCGCGACCTCGATACCGTGGCGCTGGCGAAGGAGGGCCATGACCCTGCGACCGTGGACCGCGTATGGCGCCTGCTCGAAGGCGCCGAGTACAAGCGCCGCCAGGCGCCGCCCGGCGTGAAGATCACCTCCCGCAGCATCAGCCGCGAGCGCCGCTATCCGATCGTGAACGGGTTCCGGGGACAACGCCCAGGAGGTTCCAAGTGAGCGACGAACTCGGGCGTCTGGCCACCCGCGAATACGATGTCACGCTGCCGGACGGCACGCAGGGCAGGCTGGCCTTTGCCCTGTGCGATCTGGCGAAGGACAATGCGCTGGCCCAGCATGCCCGTCGGCGGCGGGCCGTCGCCTTCGGCCTGCTGAGCTTTGCGGACCTGCCCGACGCGCCGCGCAATGCGCTGCTCTGGGTTCGGACCAGGGACGGCATGGAGATGACGACGGCGGACGGCGACGATCAGCCCGGGGGCGACCTCCAGCGCCTGGTCGCGCGCCACTTCATCGTGTTCTTCGACGAGATCAAGGACCTGGCGCCCGAGCTGGCGACGTTGCCGTTCCATCTGAAAGAGGGCCCCGCCAACATGTGACCGGGGCCGCGGTCGGTCGAGTCAGGTCAGCGGCAATGGGGCACATGTTGCCGCGTTGCTGCGGCACCATATCGACGTCAGCCTTATCAGGAAGAACAGGGTTTTGGCGCTCGGTGGCGAAGGCGTCCCCGGTCAACAAGGCGGAACTCGTGAAGAGGTCTTCCGTTCGGGGGCAAGATGGTCGCAACCAACACACAGGGACTGATCAAGAGGCTCGGTCCCGGTGTGATCACCGGCGCCGCCGACGACGATCCGAGCGGCATCGCGACCTACTCGCAGGCAGGCGCCCATGCGGGTTTCGGACTCCTCTGGACGGTCGTGCTCACCTGGCCGCTGATGGTCGCGGTTCAGTCGGTCAGCGCCCGCATCGGTCGCGTCACGGGCCACGGCCTGGCCGCCAATATGTGCCGGGCTTTCCCGCGGCCGGTCGTTCTGGGGTTGGTCCTGCTGCTGTTCGTGGCGAACACCATCAACATCGGCGCCGATCTCGCCGCCATGGGGGCGGCGGTGGCGATGCTCGTGGGCGGAGGACAGATCGTCTTCACGTTCCTGTTTGCGATCGCCTCGGTGCTCGCCATCGTGTTCATTCCCTACAGCCGCTATGTCGGCTTTCTGAAGTATCTGACCTTCTCGTTGTTTGCGTATGTCGGCGTGGTCTTCACGGCCCATATCGACTGGCGTGCGGTCGGCATCGGCGCCCTGGTCCCGAACTTCGCCTTCGACAAGGACACGTTGATGCTGATCGTCGCGATCCTCGGCACGACGATCAGCCCTTACCTCTTCTTCTGGCAGAGTTCGCAGGAAGTCGAGGATGAGGAGGGCGATGACGAGGCCGGGCCGCTCACCGACAATCCCGAGCAGGCGCCGCGCGAACTGACGCGCATCGGCTGGGAGACCGGCATCGGCATGGCGGTGTCGAACCTGGTCGCTTTCTTCATCATCCTGACGACGGCGGCCACGCTCAACGCCAACGGCAAGACAGACATCCAGAGCACGCAGCAGGCCGCCGAAGCGTTGAGGCCGATCGCGGGCGACGCGGCCTTCCTCCTGTTCAGTCTCGGCATCGTCGGCACGGGCCTGCTGGCGGTGCCGGTGCTCGCCGGATCGGCCGCCTACGCGCTCGGCGAGGTGCGGGCTTGGAGGATCGGGCTGGAGCACGATTTCTCGGAGGCTCGGCCGTTCTACGTCACCATCGCGGGGGCAACCCTGGCGGGTCTTGGCGTGGCGCTGCTGCCGATCGACCCGATCAAGGCGCTGATCTGGAGCGCGGTCCTGAACGGCGTGATCGTGGTGCCGATCATCGGCGCCATGATGATCGTTGCGTCCCGCCGCGAGATCATGGGCGATTTCACGGCGAACCTCTGGCAGCGCGTGCTGGGCTGGCTCACCCTGGTGCTGATGGCGGCGGCCGCCATCGGGATGTTCGTGTTGATGTAGGACGGCGACCCCGTAAGCTGGTCGCCATGAAACTCTACTCCGGTCCGCTCAGCGTGTTCGGCGCCAAGGCCGAGATCGCCCTGCGCGAGAAGGGCTTCGACTTCGAACTCGAGATGGTGCCGTTCGAGATGAAGGCACTTTACGAGCCGAAGCATCCCGAGGTCGTGCGCATCAACCCCAAGCGCCAGGTCCCCGTCCTGATCGACGGCGACCTCGAGCTCTTCGATTCGACGCAGATCTTCGAGTACCTGGAAACGCTCAAGCGCGACCCGTCGCTGTGGCCGGCGGAGCCGCGGGCCCGCGCACGGGCGCGCCTGCTCGAACACAAATCCGACGAGGTCTATTTCCCGCACATCGTCCGGTTGATGAGCGACCCCAAGGCGCCCGGTGCCCACGATGGCGCGGCGCGCTTCTACGAGGAGATGGAGCGGACGATCGGCAAACAGGAGTGGATCGCCGGCGCCTACAGCTATGTCGATATCGCCTTCTACATGGCGCAGCTCTTCGGTGAACGGATGGGCGCGCCGGTCCCGGCCAGCCTGGCGCGTCTGCACGCCTGGCGCGACCGGATGAGCGACCGTCCGGCCGTGCGGCAGGTGGCCGGCGCCATGGGCCGCTATCTCCTGTCGATCGGGCGCACCCTGCCGCCGTTCATGGCCAAGCTTGGAGTGAACCCGTGACAAGACCGCGTGTCCTGTTCTTGCCCGGCGCCGGCGGCTCGCCGCAGTTCTGGAAGCCGGCCGCCGAGGCTCTACCCGACGCCTGGCCGAAGGAGCATTTCGGCTGGCCCGGCCTCGGCGCGCAGCCTCACGATCCGGCGATCCGTGGGCTCGACGACCTCAAGCAGCTGGTGACGGCGAAGATGCATGAGCCGGTCGATCTGGTGGCGCAGTCGATGGGCGGGGTCATCGCGGCGCGGATCGCGCTGGAGCATCCGGAACGGGTGCGCCGCCTCGTTCTCTGCGTGACCTCGGGCGGTGTCGACATGGCAGGCCTCGGCGCCTCGGACTGGCGTGCGGACTACCGTCGCTCCTTTCCGAAGGCCGCTACGTGGATCACGAACGGGAGTCCGACGCCGCCGCTGCAGGTCGAGAAGATCGCGGCGCCCACCCTGCTGATCTGGGGCGACAAGGATCCCGTCAGCCCTGTCGCCGTCGGCCGGCATCTGGCGGAACGGCTGCCGAACGCCCGGCTCGAGATCGTGCCCGGCGGCGATCACGACGTGGCCAGCACCCATGCCGACCTCGTCGCGCGCCTGATCGCCCGGCATTTGGCCTAAGGCTTGACCGTCTTCTTCAGGACCGACTCGTAGACCTGCAGGATCGCCGAACTGTCGTTTCCGCCGAGGCCCATGCGGCGCGCCATGCGCTGCAGATTGTGGGTGGCCGATCCCTGCGGCAGCGGCACGTCGAGCTCGTCGGCCAGCTCCAGGGCGAGGTGCAGGTCCTTGTGCGCGAGGTTGAGTGCGAAGGAGGGCGGCGAGAACTTGCCCGAGAGCGCGCGTTCCGAGAATGATTTGAACGCCGAGGAATTGCCGCTCGAGCTCGAGATCACCTGCACGAGCTTCTGCGGATCGAGGCCGGCGGTGACGCCGAGCATCAGTCCTTCGGCCGCGGCCGCGGCGTTGCAGAAGGCCATCATGTTGTTGACCAGCTTGGCCACCGTGCCGGTGCCGAGCTCGCCCATGTGAATCACGTTGGCGCTGAACGACTGCAGTACCGGCAGGGCGTCGTCGAACACCTTTTTGTCGCCGCCCACCATGATGGCGATGGTCGCGGCCTCGGCGCCGACCGTGCCGCCGCTTACCGGCGCGTCGAGCATGGCGATGCCCTTGGCGGCCATGGCGGCGCCGATCTTCTTCACCATCGAGGGCGCATTAGTGCTGAGGTCGATGTAGGTCTGGCCCTTGCTTGCATTGGCGAGGATGCCGTTGTCGCCCAGGGTGACGGCCTCGACGTCGCGCGGCATGGGAAGAGACGTCATGACGATGTCGGCGCCCCGGGTCGCCTCGGCGACGGACTTGGCCGCGCTGGCGCCGAGGTCGGTGCAGGTCTTCACCGCCTCGGGGTTCAGGTCGAACACCGTGACTGAATGATTGCTGCGCTTGATGAGGTTGCGGCACATGGGGCCGCCCATATTGCCGACACCGATATATCCGACCTTCATCTCTTCCTCCCGGGAATATGCAGTTATCGGCACTATACGACAGAATCAGCCCGCCCTTGCTATAACGACCTCGACAGTGGGAAAGCCGACGCCTCATGCCGCGAAACAAGCTGTCCGATTGGTGCCTGATCCGCGAACGTGTGTGCCGGACAACGGAGTGCAGGGCGTGCAGGTGAACAGTTGAACCGCGACGCCGAACGCGCCCGCTCCCTGCGAAGGGTCAAGCTCGCGGCCACGCTGTTGCTGGTGGCAACAGCGGTGCTGTTCGTCGTGGCCCGGCATTACGAGCCGCTTCACTGGGCCTGGGGTTACGTCGCGGCATTTGCCGCGGCGGCCACGGTCGGCGGATTGGCCGACTGGTACGCCATCGTGGCCTTGTTCCGCCGGCCGCTCGGTCTGCCGATCCCGCACACCGCCATCGTGCCGCGCAATCACCATCGCATCGCGGAGAATCTCGGCGAGTTCATCGAGACGAACTTCCTGGCGCCCGCGCCGGTCGAGGCGCGCTTGCGCGAAGTCGACTTCGCCGCCCTCGTGGCCGACTGGCTGAGTGACCGCGAGCGCAGCGCCGCGTTGGCCGGCTTTATGGTGCGGCTGGTTCCGCAGGCCCTGGCCGCCGTCGAACAGTCCGGACTCAAGGGCTTCCTCGGCAAACGCGCGATGGCGGAGCTCGAGCGGATCGAACTCGCGCCACTGGCGGCTGGGCTGCTGAGCGCCGTCACCGAGAAGGGGCGGCACCAGCGAATTCTCGATGAGTTGCTGGTGGCGCTGGAAAAGGTGCTGGCCGACGAGCAGACGCTGGCTGCCTTGCGCGAGAAGATCCGACAGGAGTTGCCGGCGCTTTTCAACCTCTACCGCGCCGATGCCTATCTGCTGCGCAAGATCGTCGCCTCGACCACGGCTTTCATCAAGGATGCGCGCGGTAATGCGGACCATCCGTTGCGGCGGGAATTCGACAGCTTCGTTGCGAACTTCATCGAGCGCCTGCGCACATCCGAGGCCTTCGCCGGGCGTGCCGAACGCCTCAAACGCGACCTGCTGGCGCGACCGGAGATCGCGACCCTGGCGGAGGGCGCCTGGGAGAGCGTGCGGTCCTTCCTCGAACAGGACGCGCGCGCCGACGACAGCCAGGTTAGGCGGCAGCTCGAAGCCATGCTGGTCGATGTCGGCAGTCAGCTGGCACGCGATCCCGCGATCCGCGCCGAGATCAACCGCGGCATGGTGCGGCTGCTCGCGGATTTCGTGCAGGGCCAGAAGAGCGGCGTCGGCCGCTTCATCGCCGATCAGGTGAAGTCCTGGGACATCGATGTGCTGATCGGCCGCATCGAGCTGACGGTCGGACGCGACCTGCAATACATCCGGTTCAACGGGGCGATGATCGGCGGGCTGGCCGGTTTGGCCTTGCACGCGCTGGAGCAGGGGTTGAAGCTGCACCTGTAACCAGAGGAGGTTCGGATGGCCGATCCAGCGCAGAACTTCACCGACATGTTCAAGAAATTCGGCGAGCAGCTCAAGGTGCAGCCCTTCGACATGACGAAGATCATGGAGCACCACCAGAAGAACCTGGAAGCCATGACGAAGTCGTGGCAGGCGATGGCCGAAGGCGCGAGCGGGATCGCGAACAAGCAGAAGGAAATCTTCGAGGCCGCCATGAAGGACATGGCCGAGATGGCGCAGTCCTACAAGCCGGGCGGAAATCCTCAGGATGTGATGGCCAAGCAGGCAGAGTTCGCCAAGAAGGCCATGGAGGCGGCGATCGCCAACACCAAGGACATTGCCGAGCTGGTCCAGAAGTCGAGCACCGAGGCCTTCAAGATCGTTCAGGACCGGATGAAAGAGTCTTACGAAGAAATCCGCACTTCGGTCGAGAAGAAGTCGTAGCGCGACAGAGAGCAACCGGAGGTGGCGCGGCGCGCAAGCGAGCGCGCTACCTTACGGGCGCCTGAGAGACTCCGGGAGAGACGTCGTGGACCGGTTCTGGCTCAAGAGTTATCCGCCGGGCGTGCCGGCAGACATCGATCCGGCGGCCTACCCCAGCGTCGTGGCTCTCTTCGAGGAGAGCTTCTCCAGGCATCGCGACAGCCGCGCCTATGTCTGCATGGACAAGGCGCTGACCTTCGGCGAGGTCGACTCGCTGTCCATGGCGCTCGGCGCGTGGCTGCAGGGACGCGGCCTGAAGCGCGGCGCGCGCGTTGCGATCATGATGCCGAACGTCCTGCAATATCCGGTGGCCGTCGCCGCGGTGCTGCGGGCGGGCTTCATCGCGGTCAACGTCAATCCGCTCTACACAGCCCGCGAACTCGAGCACCAGCTGAACGACTCCGGTGCCGAGGCCATCATCATCCTCGAGAACTTCGCGACGACCCTGCAGCGCGTCATGGGGCACACGGGCATCAAGCATGTCGTGGTCGCCTCGATGGGCGACCTGCTGGGATTCCCCAAGGGCCTGATCGTCAACTTCGTCGTGCGCACCATGCGCAAGATGGTGCCGGCCTGGTCGCTGCCGGGCCATGTGAAGTTCAACGATGCGCTCAGGGCTGGCCGCAGCATGGTCCTGGCGAAACCGCAGCTCGGTCCCGACGACGTCGCGGTCCTGCAGTACACGGGCGGCACGACCGGCGTCTCGAAGGGTGCCACCCTGCTTCATCGCACCCTGGTCGCGAACCTGCTGGCGTCGGAGGCCTGGATGCAGCCCGGCCTGAACCGCCGGAAGATCACCGGCCAGCTCACGATCGCTTGCGCCCTGCCGCTCTATCATGTGTTCGCCTTCGTGACCTGCGGCCTGCTGGGGCTGCGCACCGGTGCGTTGAACGTCCTGATCCCTAACCCCCGCGACCTGGCCGGCACGATCAAGGATCTCGCGAAGTACAGGATCAACGTATTCCCGGCGGTGAACACCCTGTTCAACGGGCTGGCCAACAATCCCGCGTTCGCCAGGCTCGATTTCTCGGAGCTGGTCATCTCCAACGGCGGCGGTATGGCGGTTCAGGAGGCCGTGGCGAAGAAGTGGCTGGCCATCACCGGCTGTCCGATCTGCGAGGGTTACGGCTTGAGCGAGACCTCGGCCGGTGTCACCTGCAACCCCACCGACTCGGAGGTCTATACGGGAACGATCGGGCTGCCGTTGCCGAACGTCGAGATCCGCATTCTCGACGACGGCGGCAGGGATGTCGCAATCGGGGACGCGGGAGAGATCGCGATCCGCGGCCCGCAGGTCATGCGGGACTACTGGCAGCAGCCCGAAGAGACCGCGAAGGTCATGACACCGGACGGCTTCTTCAAGTCCGGCGACATCGGGATCATGGATGCGCGCGGCTACACCCGGATCGTGGATCGCAAGAAGGACATGATCCTGGTCTCGGGCTTCAACGTCTATCCCAATGAGGTCGAGGCCGTGGTCGCGGCCCATCCCGGCGTGCTCGAATGCGCGGCCGTCGGTGTGCCGGACGCGAACTCGGGCGAGGCGGTGATGCTGTTCGTGGTGAAGAAGGACCCCTCGCTCACCAAGGAAGTCCTCGACGCCTATTGCCACCGGGAGCTGACCGGCTACAAGCGGCCGAAGTACATCGAATTCCGGGCCGAGCTGCCCAAGAGCAACGTCGGCAAGATCCTGCGCCGCGAATTGCGGGACGGAATGGTCAAGAAGGCGGCGTAACTCGTGCAGGCAACCTGCAACCCCTGGGGGTTCGCCACGTTCTGTGGCCACCAGTTTCCCGGAGGACCCCATGACCGCCACCAAGATTCTAGCCGCGACAGCCCTCGTCCTGTCCGCAGCCGCCTGCAGCAGCACGACCTACGAAACCCGCACGGCCAGCGCACCCTATCGGGTTAGCAGCTCCGAGCAGGCCTGCGTGGACTACGGCTTCCGCGTCGGGACAGACAACTATAACCGCTGCGTTTCGCGGGAAGCCGCCGCCCGCGCCCAAGGGCGCGTTCCCGTGGGCTACACGGTCGCGAGCCTCGACGCCGACGCCCGTAATGCCTGCTACAACTACGGCCTGACGCCGGGCACGTCGATGTACGACCGGTGCGTGGGGCGTGAGATCGACGCCCGCCGTTACCGCGACCAGGCCTACGGAACCCCGGGCCCGGCGCCGGCCCCCGGTTACTCGACCACCACCTATTACACGACGGCGCCGGCCGCCCCGACCTATTACGGCCCGGCCACGACCGTCTCGACCACCACCTACAGCACCCCGGAGGTGGCCCCCCAGCCGACCCCGCCGGCTGGCGTCGAGGCCTTCCGTGATGAGTATGGTTTCCGCTATGATGGTCAGGGAAACCGGCTCGACCGCAACGGCAACATAATTAGCCCGCAGTCGACCATACGATGAGGGGGCTTGATGGCTGCGAGACGTTTTATGGCCGCGACGCTCGGCGTTTCGATGCTCGCCGCCTGCGATCCGCTGCCCCAGCCTCTCTACGGTGAGACGACGCCGCCGCCGGCCTATCGGGTCCAGCCCGGCGGCGTGCGTGTCGACAATGAAGGCTTCCAGATGGATCCGGAGGGCTACCGGATCGACAAGAGTGGCGCCCGGGTCGGCATCATCGACGTCCCCGCCAAGACGGCGGGCGACAATTCGAACGCCGTCGCCGGTTACTACATCAGCAATATCGGCGCGGATGCTCCCGGCCGTGTCGCCTCGCCCAGCGAAGGAGCGGGCGTGGGCGCCGGCGGCATGAACCTGCCGACGCCTGCTCAGATGCCGCAGCAGGCGCCGATCGCGCCGGCGCCGGGCAACGTGCCGCCGCCGGCCGGCTACCGCTGAGGCGCGCGCCTTCTACTCGATCCTGACGCCGGCTTCGCGAATGACCGGCGCCCATTTCGCGATCTCGTCCTTGATGAACTTCGCGGTGACTTCCGGCGAGGTCTCGGTCGTCGGCACCGCGGCGATGTCTTCCAGGAACTTGATGGTGGCAGGGTCCTTCATCATCTGGCGCGCCGCCTGATCCAGCACGTCGACCACCGGCTTCGGTACATTGGCGGGACCGAGGATCAGGTTGAACGTGTAGGCTTCGTAGCCCTTCACGCCGGCCTCGATCATGGTCGGAATCTCCGGCGCGATCGGCGCCCGCTTCGAATAGGCATAGGCGAGAATGCGGACCTTGCCGGCCTTATGGAGCTGGAGCGTCGTGCTGAAGGTCTCGAACATCCAGGCGGTCTGGCCGCCCATCATGTCCTGCAGCGCCGGCATCGACCCCTTGTAGGGGATGTGCTCGACATCCATGCCGCCGACCTCGCGCTTGAAGTACTCGCCGGCGAGATTGATGATCGAGCCGGCGCCCGACGAACCGTAGGAATATTTGCCGGGGTTCTTCTTCATCAGCTCGACCAGGCCCATCACCGTGTCGGGCATGTCGGGCCGGGCCACCAGAACCAGCGGGTTGACGCAGACCGAGGCGATCGGCGTGAAGTCCTTCACCGCATCGTACGCCGGCTTCACGAAGGCCGTCGGGTTGATGGCATGGGTGGAGGAGGGCGCGCAGAGCAGCGTGTAGCCGTCGGGCCTGGCGTTCTTGACGTCCACCGCGCCGATCGAGCCGGCGGCTCCCGCCTTGTTGTCGACGATGACCTGCTGGCCGAGGATCGCCGTGAGCTTGTCCGCGACCATGCGGCCGATGATGTCGGTGGGGCCACCCGGGGCGAAGGGGATGACGAAGCGGATCGTCCGCTCGGGAAACTTGCCCTGTGCGTGCGCGATCGACGGGGCGGCAAGCGCTGCGGCTCCGGCGACGATCAGTTGGCGACGTTTCATCTCGATTCCTCCCTTGTTCTTCGATTCTAGTTCAGGGTCTCGCCGAACAACTCGATCATGGCGTTCCATGACCGGCGGTCGGTGGCCTCATGATAGAAGAAGCCCTTCATGCCCCGCGAATCCGCGGCCGGATTGGTGAAGCTGTGACCGGCGCCGCCATAGAGCTGCAGCCGCCAGTCGATGCCGGCCGACTTCATTTCCTTTTCGAAGGCCAGGCGCTGCTCGGGCGGAATGATCGGATCGTCGGCGCCGATGCAGACCAGCACCCGGGCCTTGATGTTCGCCGCGTCCTGCGGCCGCGCGGTCGCGAGGCCGGAATGGAAGCCGACGACCGCCTTCACGTCGGCGCCGCTGCGCGCGATCTCGAGCGAGGTCGTGCCGCCGAAGCAGTAGCCGATGGCGGCGAGGCGCGCCGGATCGACTTCCTTCTGCGCCTTCAGCACGTCGAGCGCCGCCAGCGCACGGGTGCGGATGCCCGTCGGATCGGCCATCCAGGGCTGCAGCCGCGCCATGGTCTGGCTGGGATCGGCGAGCGGCTTGCCGTCGCCGTGATAGTCCATCGCGAAGGCGGCGAAGCCCAGGCCGGCGAGGCGGGCGGCAATCTTCTTCGTGTGGTCGGTGAGGCCTGGCCCCTCATGACAGACCAGCACCCCGGCGCGCCGGCCGGACCTGCTGTCGTCCACCACATACTGTCCGACCATGCGGACGCCGTCGGCCCGGTACTCGATATCCTCGGTGCGCATGTTCGTGGGTTTCCTCCACTTTGAACCGGAGACTAGCGGAGCCGGCTTGACCCGCCAACGACCGCCGCCACAAGTCGCCGCCATGGTCACGCCCGTTTCCCCGCCTGTCGTCCGTTTCGCGCCGAGCCCCACGGGGCTGCGGCATGTCGGCAATATCCGGGCGGCCCTGTTCAACTGGCTCTATGCGCGGCGCCATGGCGGGGAAACGGGCGTGACCATGGCGGCGAATTGCGCGGCAAGAACCCCTCGTATAGATTGTGCCCATGTTGCCATTCATTCTTCCTGGCGCGTCCCTGGCGCGATGTATCGAGGCCTGAGGCCCTGCGGGCCCCGATAGCCTTCGTTCATTTTTGAGTCGGGAGAAGGGGCGATGTCCCTCGTCGTTTTCAACACGCTGATGCGCGAAAAAGAGCCGTTCGTGCCACTCGATCCGTCGCACGTCCGCCTCTACGTCTGCGGCCCCACGGTCTACGACTATGTTCATATCGGCAATGCGCGGCCAGTCGTCGTCTTCGACGTGCTGTACCGGCTGCTGAAGCGCCGCTACCCGCGCGTGACCTACGTCCGCAACATCACGGACATCGACGACAAGATCATGGTGCGCGCCGCCGAGAACAGGGAATCGATCGACGCGCTG
>JBILYJ010000276.1:0-6891 GCA_044377795.1 Reyranella sp.
GCTGAAGCCGCTGAAGGATCGCAAGCGCTCGCCCGAGCAGCTTGCCCAGCCGATCCGCGAGCGGCTGGCCAGCATCCCGGGCATCCTGGTTTCCATCAACATCCCGGGCGGACCGGGCGGCGGTGTCCAGAAGCAGCTGCAGCTTTCGCTGCAGGGACCCGACACCAACGTGCTCGACACGATCTCCCAGGACGTGATGAAGCGCGCCGCCGGCATCCGTGGCCTGGTCGATCTCGACCGCAACCTCAAGGCCGCCAAGCCGATCCTGTCGGTCCGCCTCCGCCGCGACGCGGCTTCGGATCTCGGCCTGGGGACCGCCGCGGTCGCCCAGTCCCTGCGCCCCCTGTTCGCGGGCGACGAGACCAGCCTGTGGCGGGCGCCCGACGGGGAGAACTACATGGTCATGGTCCGCCTGCCGACCGACGACCGCACCGGCATCGCCGACCTGCACCGCGTCTGGTTCACCGCGGGGACCGAGGCCAATGGCCTCCCGCGCATGGTCCATATCGCGCAGATTGCCGATGTCGTGACCGATGTCGGCGCCTCGCAGATCAACCGCCGCGACCTCAACCGCGAGGTCCAGATCACCGCCAACGTCTACGGACGCTCGGCCGGCGAGGTTTCGAGTGAACTGCAGCAGATCCTGACCGAGATCAAGCTGCCCCCCGGCTATCGCTTCGTGTTCGGCGGCTCGACCAAGGACATAGCGGAGAGTGCCGCCTATGCCGGCCAGGCGCTCCTGATGGCGGTCATCCTGATCTACCTGATCCTGGCCTCGCAGTTCGGCAGCTTCCTGCAGCCGATCGCCATCATGATGTCGCTGCCGATGTCGCTGATCGGCGTGTTCCTCGGCCTCCTGGTCGCCGGCACGACGCTCAACATCTTCTCGGCAATCGGCTTCATCATGCTCATGGGCCTGGTTACCAAGAACGCCATCCTGCTGGTCGACTTCTTCAATCAGGCTCGCGAGCGCGGAACGCCGGTCAACGAGGCCCTGCTCGAGGCCGGCTCGATCCGGCTGCGGCCCATCCTGATGACCACGCTCGCCATGGTGTTCGGCATGTTGCCGCTGGCGCTGGGCCTCGGCGAGGGTGCCACCCAGCGGGCGCCGATGGCACATGCCGTGATCGGCGGCCTGATCAGCTCGACCCTGCTTACCCTGGTCGTCGTTCCCGTGGTGCTGGTCTATATCGACCGCCTCAGCCTGTGGGCGACCCGCCGGTTCAGCCGCTCGGCCGACGAGGTGGCCCGCGAACACAAGCCGGCCGAGTAGAATCAGGGCCGCCGATTGGCCATCGCGCTGGCACGATTCGCGCTATGCTGCCCCCATGCCGGATGATGCCCCGACGATCGGCCTGCGCATCGTCGATTCGCTTGCAGCGGTCGACGCCGCCCAGTGGGATGCCTGCGCGCTCGCCCCGGGCTCGGCAGGCAGCCCCTTCCTGAGCTACCGCTTCCTGAAGGCGCTGGAAGACTCGAAATCGGTCGGCCGGCGCACCGGCTGGCAGCCGCAGTATCTGCTGGCCGAGTCGGACGACGGAGCGCTCCAGGGTGCCGCGCCGCTCTACATGAAGAGCCATTCGCAGGGCGAGTATGTGTTCGACCATGGCTGGGCGCAGGCGCTGGAGCGCGCGGGCGGTCGCTACTATCCCAAGCTCCAGGTCGCCGTGCCTTTCACGCCGGTCCCCGGTCCGCGCCTTTTCGCCCGCCCCGGCCCGATGGCCGACGCCGTGCGCGACGCCCTGATCGACATGCTGGCCAAGGTCGCCGACGACAACAACATCAGTTCAGTCCACGCCACCTTCTGCACCGAAGAGGAATGGAAGCGCTTCGGCGCACGCGGCTGGCTGCTGCGGCTTGGGCAGCAATATCACTGGAGCAACGACGGCTACCGGACCTTCGACGATTTCCTGGGCGCACTCTCCTCGCGCAAGCGCAAGGCGATCCGCAAGGAGCGTGAGGCCGTGCGGCGCGAAGGCCTGGTCATCCACACGCTGAGCGGGGACGACATCCGGCCCGAGCACTGGGATGCCTTCTTCGCCTTCTACATGGATACCGGCGGTCGCAAGTGGGGCACGCCCTACCTGACGCGGTCCTTCTTCGACATTCTGGGCTCGACCATGGCCGACAAGGTCGTGCTCGTCCTGGCCGAAGCCGACGGACGGCCGGTCGGCGGAGCGCTCAACCTCAAGGGCGACGACACGCTCTACGGACGCTATTGGGGCTGCCTCGAAAGTCACGCCTTCCTGCATTTCGAGGCCTGCTACTACCAGGCCATCGACTATGCGATCGCCCACGGGCTGGCCCGGGTCGAGGCGGGAGCGCAGGGCGACCACAAGATTCAGCGGGGCTACCTGCCGGTACCGACCTACTCCGCCCACTGGATCGTGGATCCGAACTTCCGCCGCGCCGTCGACGATTACCTCAAGCGCGAGCGGCCCGCCGTGCAGCAGGAGATCGAAGGGCTGATGCAGTATTCGCCGTTCCGGAAAGAAAACGAGGCCTGACGGCCTACTTGGCCATCAGGACGCCGAAGAAGAATACGACGAAGAAGACGAGCTGCTCGGTGAGCCCGAGCGGCGCCTGCCAGCCGATCTTGTCGACGATGAACAGGACTACCCAGAACACCGCGGTGGCGAGCACCGCGGCGCGAAAGGCGATCCAGAGAGGCTTGAAGGCACTCACTATTCGGCGAGCACCGGTTCCTGGCTGGCCGGCGGCAGCGCGCCGCGCTCAGGCGGCAGGAAGGTGAAGACGAGCTTGCCGGTCTCGCCCGGCGCGTCGACGTCGACGCGCACCGTGCCGCCGTCCGAGAGCTTGCCGAACAGCACCTCCTCGGCCAGCGGCTTCTTCACGTATTCCTGGATCACGCGGGCGAGCGGACGGGCCCCGAACAGCCTGTCGTAGCCCTTCTCCGCCAACCAGCGGCGCGCCCCGTCTGTCAGCTCGATGAAGACCTTGCGGTCGGCCAGCTGGACCTCGAGTTCGGCCACGAACTTGTCGACGACCCTGCCCATCGACTCAGGACCGAGGCTTGCGAACTTTATGATCGCGTCCAGGCGGTTCCGGAACTCAGGCGCGAACATTCGGTTGATCGCCTCGTTGTCCTCGTCGTGTCGCTGCTCGCGACCGAAACCCAGCGCGGGCTTGGCGATGTCGGCCGCGCCGGCATTGGTGGTCATGCAGAGGATGACGTTGCGGAAGTCCACCGTCCGGCCGTTATGGTCGGTCAGCTTGCCGTAATCCATCACCTGCAGCAGGACGTTGAAGACGTCCGGATGCGCCTTCTCGATCTCGTCGAACAGCACGACGCAATGGGGATGCTGGTTCACCTTGTCGGTGAGGAGGCCGCCCTGGTCGAAGCCGACATAGCCCGGCGGGGCGCCGATCAGGCGCGAGACGCTGTGCCGCTCCATGTACTCCGACATGTCGAAACGGATGACCTCGAGACCGAGCAGGCGCGCAAGCTGGCGCGTCACCTCGGTCTTGCCGACGCCGGTGGGGCCAGCCAGCAGGTAGCTGCCGATCGGCTTCTCCGGCGACCGAAGACCCGCGCGGGCGAGCTTGATCGATGCGGCGAGCTGGTCGATCGCGTGATCCTGTCCGAACACGACGGTCTTGAGATCGCGGTCGATGGTGCGCAGCAGCGCGGTGTCGTCCTTGGAGACGGCCTTCGGCGGAATGCGGGCGATCTTGGCGACGATGTCCTCGATGTCGGACACCTCGATCATCGTCTTGCGTTTGTCGGGCGCCACCAGCATCTGGGCCGCGCCGACCTCGTCGATCACGTCGATCGCCTTGTCCGGCAGCTTGCGGTCGTGAATGTAGCGCGCCGACAGCTCGACAGCCGCCTTGATGGCGTCGTCGGTGAAGCTCACGTGATGGTGCTTCTCGTACACCGGCTTGAGGCCGCGCATGATCTCGATGGCGTCACTGATCGTGGGCTCCGGCACGTCGATCTTCTGGAAGCGGCGTACCAGCGCGCGGTCCTTTTCGAAGTAGTTGCGGTACTCCTTGTAGGTCGTCGAGCCGATGCAACGCAGGTCACCCGACTGCAGAGACGGCTTCAGCAGGTTCGACGCGTCCATCGAGCCACCCGAGGTCGCGCCGGCGCCGATGATCGTGTGGATCTCGTCGATGAAGAGCACCGAGTTCGGCTTCTTCTTGAGCTCGCCCAGGACGGCCTTGAGGCGCTCCTCGAAGTCGCCGCGATATCGCGTGCCGGCCAGCAGCGCGCCCATGTCGAGCGAGTAGATGATCGAATCCTTCAGGACCTCCGGCACCTCGCCGTCGACGATCTTGCGGGCGAGCCCCTCGGCGATCGCCGTCTTGCCGACACCGGGCTCGCCGACATAGAGCGGGTTGTTCTTGGTGCGGCGGCACAGGACCTGGATGGTCCGCTCGACCTCATACTCGCGGCCGATCAGCGGATCGACGCGGCCGTCCTTGGCCTTCTGGTTGAGATCGACGCAGTAGGCCGCCAACGCCTCGTTGCCTTGCTTGGCGGGGCTCTCGCCGCCGGCCTCGTCCTCCGAGCCGGTGACGCGGCGCGTGCGGGATCGGCCCTGCACCTTTGCCTTGCCGTGGCTGATGTAGTCGACCGCGTCGAGGCGCGTCATGCCCTGGTTCTCGAGGAACGAAACGGCGTGGCTGTCGCGCTCGGAGAAGAGCGCCACCAGCACGTTGGCGCCGGTCACCTCATTGCGACCCGACGACTGCACGTGCACCGCCGCGCGCTGGACGACGCGCTGGAAGCCCGCGGTCGGCAGCGGCTCGCTCTGGTTCTGGGTGATGATGCCCTTGAGACGATTGTCGACGAAGGTCTCGAGATCGTGGCGCAGTCGATCGATGTCGACGCCGCAGGCCTTGAGGACGGGTACCGCATCCTCATCCTCGGTCATCGCCAGCAGAAGATGCTCCAGCGTCGCATATTCGTGGCGGCGCTCGCCGGCAAGTCCGAAGGCGCGATGCAGGGACTTTTCGAGGTTCTTGGACAACATGGACATCGAAACACCTCGACATGAAAAACGAACTACTTTCGGTCGACGTTACTCTTTCTCCAACGTGCACTGGAGAGGGTGCTGGTTCTTGCGGGCGTAATCGACCGTCTGCGTCACCTTGGTCTCGGCGATCTCGTAGGTGTAGACGCCACAGACGCCCACGCCCTTCTGATGGACGTGGAGCATGACCTCGGTCGCTTCTTCTCGATTCTTCTGGAAGATGTTCTGCAGAACGTCGACCACGAACTCCATCGGCGTGTAGTCGTCGTTCAGCATCAACACCTTGTACATCGACGGCTTCTTGGTACGCGTCCGGGTGAGCGTCAGGGCTCCGGTGCGACCATCGTCCCCGCCTTCGCCGTCATCACGCCGCGGCGGCTGCTGCGGGGGACCACCCGGCGGCTGTTGGGGCGGCTCGCCCGCTCCGCCGAGCCGCCATTCGCCTGCGTTTCGCAGAAAGTCCATCGTCGTCGTCACGCTCCCAAAACAAGCCACCCATGAATTATATAGGTAGCGTTACAGATTCCGCTACCTCGGCCGCAGACCATCCTTTCCCACCACCAGCATCCAGCGGTCGGCGCGGGCGCGCTGAAGCGGAGCGTTCCAGTCGCGGCGAAGTTCCGCGGGCTCCAGCTTGCGGGGCGGATTGACCGGTATCGGCACCTTGTCCCACGAGAACAGCCGGGCCGAGAACTTCACGTTGACGAAGCCGTCGGTCGGATAGTGATAGGCTTGGAATCCCCACACGCCGTTGCGGCACGAGGCGACGGTCCACCAGAAGTCGTTGTCGGGCAGGCGCATCCCGTCCCGCGGCGGACCGAAGGCGCGGCTCTCTTCCAGCAGCCCCAGGAGTTCCCGGGTTTCGTCCACGGTCAGGATGCGTTGGCCGCCCTTCATGCTCCATGGTGCGAATATGTCCCTCGGGTTCGAAATCAGCATGTTTGTGATGCCCGGCGTGGTATAGCCCTGCCCCTCGAGCACGCCGATGTTCAGGCCGGCCACACCGTCGGGCTGAAGGTAGATGTCGTAGACGCGGACCTGCTCCTCCCAGAGGGCGTTGTAGACGAGCCTGAGATGACTCCGCCCGCCTGGCACGCAGGCCGCCCGGATGTCGTTGGCGCCGACGAAGTCGAACCAGTGAAAGCTGCGCACGACCGGGAGGTCGACGTTGCGGTCCGCCCGCTGCGCCATCGCGGGCGCCGCCGTGAGGGCACCCAAGGCTGCCAACGCCAGCAAAAAAGCCCTCATCAAGCCTCCCAATGCGAACCGAAGCATAATCCGAACCAACTAGGGCAGCAGAACGGCATGACCAAAGTTGCACCTGCCCAAAAACTTTAGTAAAGTTGCAGCAACTGCTCATAACCTATTGGATGAGCACAAGAATCAGATTTCGCGTGTGGCGTATTCGCAATGATTTTTCCCCTCAGGCGAATTGCGGTCGGCTTTTCTTGGCTGGCTGTCAGCATTCTTTTTCTTGGTGCCTCGCTCGCGCCATCCCCGGCTGACGCCCAGACCAATTCGAAGTCGGTGAAGCGCGCCGCGCCACCCGCCAAGGCCCGCGCCAAGGCCTCCTCACGCAATACTTCGTCGTCCTGGGTGGCCAATCCGGGCGTCACGGCAAAGGATGCCTACCTGATCGTCGACGCGACCAGCGGTCGCGAACTGGCCTCCGATCGCGCCGACGAACTTCGTCATCCAGCATCGGTCACCAAGTTGATGACGATCTATCTCACCTTCTCGGCCCTCGATTCTGGCCGGCTGTCGCTTGGCGACGGACTTCCGGTGTCGGTCAATGCCCTGAATGCGCCGCCCACCAAGATGGGAATGACCCCGGGTGGGACCGTCAACGTGCGCGATGCCACGATGGCGCTGATCACGCGCTCCGCCAATG
>JBILYJ010000012.1:0-26141 GCA_044377795.1 Reyranella sp.
TGTTGTCGACGATCCCGCGCTGCCCCCAGCGATTTTCCCAGCCCGTGACGCCGCCGCAGATGGCGCGGCCGTTGGCGATCGACTTCTCCAGCGCCTCGACCCAGGGATGGTTCTTGCGGAAGATCAGCTCGACTCTGGCGTCGCGCAGCTGCTTCAGCACGCCCTCGAAGGCTGTCTTGGTTGCGTCGTCCAGTTCCACCCAGCCCTCGGTCTCCAGCACGACGAGGCGGTTGGGCTTCACGGCGGCCGGCAGGGTCGAAGGACCCATCAGCCCGACCTCGCCGCGATCGCCGCCGGCGCGCCGGGCGATCTCGATCGCGACCTGCCACATGTCCTGCAGCGCGTTGGCGTGCGGACCGTGCGTGCTCTGGCTGGTGGCCTGGCGTTCGCCGCGATTGATGCCGCCCTGCGTCGGCTTGAGTGCAAAGTTTCCGCAATAGGCGGCGGGGCGGATGATCGAGCCGCCGACCTGGGTGCCGATGGCGGCCGGCACCATGTTGGCGCCAACGGCCGCCGCCGACCCGGAGGAGGAGCCGCCCGGCGTGCGCTTCGCATCGAAGGGGTTGGTCGTGGCGCCGGGATGCGAGCCGCCCAGTTCGGCCGTCACCGCCTTGGCGAGGATCACCGCGCCGGCCTGGCGCAGTGCCCAGACGGCGGCATTGTCGCGCTTGGGGAAATTGCCCTTGAAGGCCTCGCAGCCCATCTGGGTGGGCATGTCCTTCGTCTCGAGCAGGTCCTTGATGGCGAGCGGCATGCCGTCGATGGACGAGAGCGGCTTGCCTTGCTTCCAACGCGCGGTGCTGGCGTCGGCGGCCTCCCGGGCGCCGGCTTCGTTGATGGCGGTGAAGGCCTTCACCACCGGCTCGCGCGCCGCCACCGTCTCAAGGCAGCGTTCGAGATAGGCACGCGGCGTATCGCTGCCGTCGGCGAAGCGCTTGGCGGCGTCGTGGAAGGTAAGCGGCTTGAAATCACTGTACGCGGTCATTGCTGATCAGTCCTCCGTGGTTCCCGTCGTCCTGAGCGGAGCCGCCCGTAGGGCGGCGCAGTCGAAGGACCTCTTTTCCGGCGCACTGTCTGTTGAAGCGAAAAGAGGTCCTTCGACTACGCTGCGCTCCGCTCAGGACGACGGAGCACTAACAATGCCAGACCCTAACACGATGGATTAGCGGACCCGATAGCGCTCGATCGCGTCGGGATCGAAGGTGAAGCCGAGGCCGGGACGGTCGGGCACGGCGATATGGCCGTCCTCGACCGCGATGGCCTCGCGGTAGAGCTTCGAGGTCCACGGCATGTATTCCAGCCAGGTCGCGTTGGCGAAGGCGCCGAGCAGGCCGATGCTCTGCTGCGTGAAGAGATGGTTGGAGATGGCGATGTCGTGGGCGGCCGCGAGATGGGCCACCTTCACGAACTCGCTGACGCCGCCGACGCGGGCGAGATCGGCCATCCAGATGTCGGCCGCGCCGTGTGCCAGCATTTCGCGGAAGCCGTAGCGCGTCGCCTCGGTTTCGCCGCTGGCGATCGGCGTGTCGAGCGCCGCCGCGACCCGGGCAGAGCCGCGATGATCGTAGGGCGCGACCGGCTCCTCGAACCAGGTGAGGTCGAACTCTTCGAGCCGGCGGCCGAGCCGGATCGCATGGTCGGCGGTGAAGCCGCGACTGGCGTCGCACATCAACGAGACCTTTGGCCCGATCGCCTTGCGCACGGAAGCGACTCTCTCGACGTCTTCTTCCACATGCGCCTTGCCGACGCGCATCTTAACGCCGCGGAAGCCTTCGGCCACGTAACCGGCAGCTTCCTTTGCCAGCTCGTCGGGCGTTGCCGACAACCACAGGCCGGCGCTCGAGTAGACGGGAATGCGATCGCGGGCGGCACCGAGCATGTGGGTCACCGACTGGCCGAGCGCCTTGCCCTTGGCGTCCCATAGCGCGGTGTCGACCCCGGCGAGTCCGAAGATCGTCACGCCCTTGTGGCCGAGGAAATAGAGTTCGCGCCACATGCGGTCCCAGAAGCGCTCGGCGTAGCGGATGTCTTCGCCGACGAGGGCGGGCTTCAGGCTGTCGACCATCGCGCGCAGCACCTCGATACGCCGACCGCCCAGGGTGAACAGGAAGCTCTCCCCGGTGACGCCGATGTCGGTGTCGACGAAGATCAATACGGCGCCAATGCGGTCGTTGCTGACGCCGCTCGAATTGCGCGTCGGCCGGTCGAGCGGCACCTCGACGAGGATTGTCCTGAGATCGGTGACGCGCATCCCTGTTTCTCCTCTTGGATCACCTGGATCGACATTGGTTCCGTCACGATAGTGTGTGACCGACGCGAGGAACCGTCTTGGAGGCAGTGACGTATCATACAACGACAGGGCAGCAAGAGAGCCGCCCTGCCTGGCCGAAGGCGAGCGCGCCGCCGTCGGTCTCATTGCTCGAATACTGCATCCAACTGGAGAGAAACCATGCTCACGCGTCATACGCTGATCGCAGTCGCCGCCCTGTCGCTTGTTGCCGTCGCGCCGGCCTTTGCCCAGACGATGGCTCCGGCCGCGTCTTCCACGCCTGCCAATCCGATGGTCGGCGGCGCGGCGATGGATGCGAAGAAGAACATCGTCGACAACGCGGTCAATTCGAAAGATCACACCACGCTCGTGACCGCCCTGAAGGCTGCGGGTCTCGTCGAGACGCTGCAGGGGGCGGGCCCCTTCACGGTGTTCGCGCCGACGAACGCCGCTTTCGCCAAGCTCCCGCCGGGCACCGTCGAGATGCTGGTGAAGCCCGAGAACAAGGCCAAGCTCACGAAGATTCTCACCTGCCATGTTGTGGCGGCCAATGCCATGTCGCCGGCGATCGCCAAGATGATCGCGGACGACAAGGGCACGCATCCCGTCAAGACGGTCGGCGGTTGCGTCCTGCAGGCCAAGATGATGGGCGAAAAGATCACGCTCACCGACGAGAACGGCAATGTCGCCACCGTGACGATCGCCGACGTCAAGCAGTCGAACGGCGTCATCCACGTGATCGACACGGTCGTCCTGCCGAAGGGCTGAGCTCCCTTCTTCCGATGAGGAGCGGCGGGGGCTTTTCCCCGCCGCTTCCGTTTGCGCTAGGGTGCCCCGCATCCATCGGCCGGGACGTCCGTCGTCCGGCGCATCAGGCTTTCAGGGGCAGTCCATGACCAGCAGGCGGCCACGCATCGAGGGATTCGCGATTATCTCCCGCGAAGGCATGATCGCGGCTTCGGACGGCTCCTTCCCGGAAGCCCTGAAAATCCCGGCCGACCAGAAATTCTATCAGGACTCGGTCGACCGGGCCGCGGCGGTCGCCAACGGACGCCACTCGTCGGAGGGTGGTCTGAAGGAAGCGGCGCGCCGGCGCATCGTGCTGACGCGCCGGGTCGAGCGCGTGGTCGCCGATCCCGACAACGCCAACGCCGTCCTGTGGAATCCCGCCTCGGCGCCGTTCGAGGAGGCGTGGATGAAGCTCAATCTGGAGGACGGAACCCTGGCCGTGGTCGGCGGCACCGACGTATTCGGCCTGTTCCTCAACATCGGATACGACGTCTTCTTCCTGACACGCACAGAGGCCAGCGTGCCGCGCGGCCGGCCCGTCTTTCCGGGCGTCGGCAGGAGTGCAACGCCGGAAGAAGTCTTCGCCAGGCACGGCATGGTCCTGCGCGCCACCCGTATGCTCGACCCCGCCACCAACACGCGGCTCGAGGAGTGGGTACCGAAGGGCTAGAACTCCACCACCAGGCCATCATCCGCCGCTTCCAGCGCGATCTCGGAACCGCGGCCCAGTAGCTCGGCGCTCACATGGGTGACGATGGTGCGCCTGGCGCCGATGCGGGGCAGGTGATTGAGCAAGGTCGTGCAATCGATGTGGTACTTCATCACCTTGTCGAAGAAATAGGCCTCGCAGATGAAGAGGTCGGCGTCGCGGAACGTGCGCTGGACCTGGGTCGAACCGGCGAACATCGCCTCCATCAACGGTATAGGCCGGTCGTGGCAGCCGGGACGTCCGGCCAGCAGCAGCGGGGCCGTGCGCCGGCTGACCAGCTGCGCATCGAGCAGGAAAAAGGGCAGTCCGGCGAAGTGGTCGCCGTGCAGTTGGCTCACCAGCACACTCGAGATCGCGTTGGACTCAGCAGGTTTCCGTCCCGGGCGCGCCCGACATGGAAGCACGTGTTGAACCGCCCGCCGCTGCCGAAGGCATCGCCGGAGCCGAGGAACTGCAGACGTGTCTTCTAGGGCGCCTGCTCCAGGCTGGAGACGATATTGGTGAGCGTGGTGCGGCGCATGTCGCGCACTTCGGTGGAGTTGAAGCGGCGGGCGCGGTGCATCGTGGCGCGGTTGTCCCACATCACCAGGTCGAACGGCCGCCAGACATGGGCGTAGACGAACGGACGCTGCGTGGCGTGCTCGGTGAGGTCGCGCAGGAAGGCGCGCGCCTCCGGCATTGGCCAGCCCTCAATGCCGCCGGCATGGCTCGCGAGATAGAGCGACAGGCGGCCGGAGCCCGGATGGCGGCGCACCAGGCGCTGCCGCACCGGTGCCCACTTCACACGCTCGGCTTCGGTGAACTCCTCGAAGCCCAGCATGCCGCGCGAATAGATCTGGCTGTGCAGGCAGATGAGGTCCTGGACCTCGCGCTTGGTCGCCTCATCGAGCGCGTCGTAGGCCGCGCGCATGTCGGCGAACTCTGTATTGCCCCCAGCCGACGGGATGGTACGGGCCGACAGGAGGGAATAGAGGGCCGGCACTTCCTTGAAGGAGCTGTCGGAGTGCCAGAGCTGGTTGCCGAGACTGAACAGACGGCGGCGATCGTCGCGCGCCAGCACGTTGCCGTTGCGGTCGAGGTTCGAGATGTCGTTGAGGTCCATGCTCATGCGCCGCTCCTCGGGCGGCATGATGTCCCCGGTTGCCTGTTCGAGCGGCCCGAGCTGGCGGCTGAACGCAAGCTGACTCTCATCGTCGAGTCTCTGGTCGCGGAACACCAGCACGCCGTACTTGTTCATCCCGTCATGGATGAAGGCGACGTCCTCGTCGCTGAGGCGATGCGTGAGGTCGATGCCCGAGACTTCGCCGGCGAAGAACGGACGGTTCTGCGAATCGATGGGGCGAATGGCTTTGCTCATGGTCGGGAGAGGCTAGCGTGCCCGGGAACCGCCGGCGAGGCGCATGGACTGAATTTTGCTATCCTTGCTCGCAATGCAGCATAATTCGTCGGCTACGCCGCGCCGCACCATCGGCAAGGCGGAACTCTTCCTCGGCTTCCTCAAGATCGGCCTGCTGGGCTTCGGCGGCGTGGCGCCGTGGGCCCGCCACATCATCGTCGAGGAGCGGCGCTGGCTCAGCGATCGCGAGTTCGCCGAGATCCTGGGGATCGGGCAGGTCCTGCCGGGGCCCAACACGATCAATGCCGCGGTTATCATCGGGGATCGCAACCAGGGCATCGTCGGCGTCCTGCTCTGCCTGCTGGGTCAGATGGCGATGCCCCTGGTCATCGTGACCGCACTGGCTGTCGTCTACGAACGCGTCGCCACGATCCCCGAGGTGGGGGCCGCGTTGATCGGGGCGGCGGCGGCGGCGGCCGGCCTCGTTCTGGGCACGGCGCTCAAGATGATCCGCAACATCAGGCCGACGGCGCTCTCCTATGCGATCGGCGCGGCGGGCTTCGCGGCGATCGGCCTGCTGCGCTGGCCGCTCGTGCCCGTGGTCCTCGTGCTGGTGCCGACCGCCATCGCCGCGGCCTGGTGGGAGCGCCGCAAGTGACCGGCGTGCTGGCCGAGCTGGCGCGAACCTTCGCGCTGCTTTCGCTGGTCTCGATTGGCGGCATGAACGCTCTGCTGCCCGAGATCCACCGCCAGGTCGTCGACATCCACGGCTGGATGACCGATGCGGCCTTCACGAGCGCCTTCGCCATCGCCAATGCCTCGCCCGGTCCCAATGTGATCTTCGTCAGCCTGATCGGCTGGCAGGTCGCGGGCCTGTCGGGCCTGCTGGTGGCAACCTTCGCGTTGCTGATCCCGTCGAGCGTGTTGGCCTATTTCGCCGGTCGCGTGCTGACGCGCTGGTCCCATCATCCGGCCGTGGCCGTGCTGCGCGATGCGCTGATACCGGTCGCGCTGGGCATGATGCTGGCCTCGGGCCTCTCGATGATGCGCACCGTGGACCGCGATGCCGTCACCGTGCTGATCAGCCTTGCCACGACCGTCTTCGTCTACACGACGCGGCGCAATCCCCTGTGGGCGCTGGGCAGCGGCGCGCTCGTCAACGTGGCGGCGCTGCATGTTTTGTGACTAGGAGCCGTTTAAGGCCTTCCGTCATCCTGAGCGAAGCCGCCCAAAGGGCGGCGCAGTCGAAGGATCTCTTTTCCGGCGCACGGTCCGCTCAAGCGAAAAGAGGCCCTTCGACTACGCTGCGCTCCGCTCAGGGCGACGGTGACGGCTTCACTTTCGGCAGTTCCGTCAATTCGCGGAACAGGCGGCCATTGTCCTGGTCGGAAGGCTCGTCGAAGACTGGATGCGTTCGACGCGGAAGTTACGGTAGCGGTTGCGCAGCTCGCACCACGCGCTCATTCGCACGGTCCCGGCCACAGCCATGACCATGGCGCGGCTACAGCGGCCTCGTCCGCCTACCGCCGTATCCTGTGGATCGCCATCACTACGATCAACCACGCACTCGCCGGCACCGTCCCTGCGGCGCCGGTGATGGGCGTGGTCGGCGCGCTGGCGCTGGCCGCCAACTTCGGCGTGGCCCTGCTGCTCTATCGTTGGCGCGAGGGCGGCAGCAACATGCGCTCGGTCTGGATCTGCACGCGCAACGACGCGATCGGCAATCTCGCCGTGCTGGCCGCCGCCGCGGGCGTGTTCGGCTCGGTCAGTGGCTGGCCGGACTATGTCGTCGCCGCGATCATGTCCGGCCTCGCCCTGGTCGGTGCCTTCCAGGTGACGCGCCATGCGATTGCAGAGCTGCGTCAGTCCCGGGAGGCGGGGGCTCACGCGGTCGGGAGCTTGTAGCTCTCGAACTGCTGGCGCAGCGCGGTCTTCAGGATCTTGCCGGTGGCGCCGTGGGGGATGGCGTCGACGAACTGCACATCGTCGGGCATCCACCACTTGGCGATCTTGCCCTCGAGGAACTTCAGAACGTCGCCCTTCTCAACCGACGCATCCGGGCGGCGGACGACGATGAGCAGGGGGCGCTCGTCCCACTTGGGATGGGCAACCCCGATCACCGCGGCCTCGGCGACGCCGGGACATCCCATGGCGGCATTCTCGAGGTCGATCGAACTGATCCATTCGCCGCCCGACTTGATCACGTCCTTGGAGCGGTCGGTGATGACCACCGAGCCGTCGCTCTCGATCTTGCAGACGTCGCCAGTGTGGAACCAGTCGTTCTCGATGAACTGGCTCCTGCCGTCGCCCTTCATGTAGCCCTTCACGATCCACGGACCGCGAACCACCATGTTGCCCGAGACGCTGCCGTCCAGCGGCAGGTCGTTGCCGGCATCGTCGATGATCTTCATCTCGCAGCCGAACACCGGGCGGCCCTGCTTGGCGGTGATGGCGAAGCGCTCGGCGTCGGGCAGGTTGCGCTCGCCCCTGTTGAACCGGGTCAGAGTGCCGAGCGGGCTCATCTCGGTCATGCCCCAGCCCTGGGCGACCTCGACTTCATGCTCCTTCCAGAAGCGCTCGATCATGGCATAGGGCACGGCCGAGCCGCCGATCAAGGTGCGCTTCACCGACGACATCTTGAGCTTGTTCTGCTGGCAGTAGTCGAGCAGGGCCAGCCACACGGTCGGCACGCCGGCCGACAGGGTCACCTGCTCCTTGTCGAGCAGCTCGTAGATGCTGGCGCCGTCGAGCTTGAAGCCCGGGAACACCAGCTTGGTCCCGCAGAAGGGGCCGGCATAGACGAGGCCCCAGGCATTGGCATGGAACATCGGCACGACGGGAAGGATGGTGGTGTCGGGATCGAGCGCCAGTACCGGGCCCGAGCACATCATCATCGAGTGGATCATCGTGGAGCGGTGCGAATAGAGCACGCCCTTGGGATTGCCCGTGGTGCCTGACGTGTAGCAGAGCGACGAGGCCATCTTCTCGTCGAACTCCGGCCAGGCGAGGGTGCCGGGCTTGTCGGCGATCAGCTCCTCGTAGCAGAGCAGCTTCGGGATCTTGGTCGAGGTCGGCATATGGGCGCGGTCGGTCATGACCACGACATGCTTCACGGTCTTGAGCTGGTCCCAGACGCCCTCGACGATCGGTATCAGGTTGAGGTCGACGAAGAGGATCTGGTCCTCGGCATGGTTGGCGATATAGGCCACATGCTCGGGCGCCAGGCGCGGGTTCAGCGTGTGCAGCACCGCGCCGATGCCGGAAATGCCGAAATAGAGTTCGAAATGCCGGTAGGTGTTCCAGGCGATGGTGCCGACCCGGTCGCCCAACTTGATGCCGAGTCCCTGAAGCGCTTCGGCCAGCTGTTTGGCGCGCTTGTGCGCATCCTTGTAGCCATAGCGGTGGATCGGCCCCTCGACGGTCCGCGTCACGATCTCGACGTCGGGATAGGCGGCGGCTGCATAGTCGATGATCTGCGAGATCAGCAGCGGACGGTCTTGCATCAAACCCAGCATGGCGTTTCCTCTCTTACGCGCGCCGCTCGATATGAAGGCTTCTTAGGGTTAGGAGCGGCTTGATGTCTGGTTCTAGACCGAGTCCTTGCCCGCCGGGAAGGCTGACGCGGCCGTCACGGACCGAAAAAACATCCTGCAGGATGCCTTCGCGCAGCGGATTCGGGTTCGCGTCGACCTCGAGCAGGCCGGGGCCGCGCACCGCCGCCAGCAGGTGCAGCGAATGGAGGAGGCCAATGCCGCCGCCCAGGAAGTGCGGACAGAAGGTGCGGCCGGCCGCGAGGGCGGCGCGGGCGACGGGCAGGCAACCTGAATGGCCACCCCACTTGGCGGCATCGGGTTGGATTACTCCGAACAGGCCGCTGTCGATGGCCTCCTGGAACGGCCCGGCGCCGCGCAGGTTCTCGCCGGCGGCGAGCCGCGCCGGCGCAACGGCTGCGACCTGCGTCCACTCGGACAGGGGCCGGTCGGCCATCAGGGGCTCCTCGATCCAGCCCAGCCCGAACTTGGCGAGTTTCGGTGCCATCGCACACGCCGTGCGCAGGTCCCAGCCCTGGTTGGCGTCGACCATCAATCTCTCGCCTTCCTGCAACTCGGCAGCCACGGGGCGCAGCGAGCCGAGGTCGGTCTCCTCGCCGAAGCCGACCTTGATCTTGAAGGCGCGATAACCGGCGGCGCGCATGCGACCCGCCGTGTCGTAGGCGGCGCGGCCGGGGTTGAGGCCCGACGCATAGACGGGGACGGGCGTGTCGTCGGTGCCCCCCAGCGCCCGCCACAGCGGCAGGCCGCGCTTGCGCGCGCGCAGGTCGTGCAGCGCGAGGTCGAGGCCGGCCGCCGCGGCGGAGAGGGCCCCGGCATCGCCGCTCTGTACCCGCAGCACATGCAGAGCGCGGTCGATCTCGCCCCACAGGCCGACCGGGTCGTCGAGCGACCGGCCCAGCGCGCGCGGTGCCACGATGTCGGCGAACAGCAGCGCACGATGTTCGGCGGCGGCGTTGGGAAAATTGCACCAGATCTCACCCCAGCCCCGGGCGCCGTCGGAATCCTCGGCACGCACGAACACGGCGACGCGCTCGGTCATGGTGCCGAAGGAGGTGCGGACCGGCTCCGCGATGGGCGTGCGGAAGACGTGGGCTTCGACGCGGGCGAGGGTCGCCCCGCTCATTTTCTCATGTTCCTCCCGGACCTCGGCTTTTCGCCGATGGAGAGGGAACTCTAGTCGCTCGGTTCGCTGAAGGTAAGCTTGTTGGCGTACGGATCGGTCACGGTGACCGTACGGGTGCGGCGCGCCATCGCCATGATGCCGGCTGGGATGGAGCACGACGCCGGCGCGAGCTTGATCCGCTCGCTCACTCGGCGGCTTTCGGGTCGGTATTCAGCAGGTCGTAGGTCCGTTTCTGATACTCGATCATGTAGTCGGTGTACCGGGTCGTCGCGTACTTCGGCGGCCTGTCGGGGCCGACCGTGGTCGGCACGGCGGCGATCGGCCAGTCGATGGTATTGTCGCAGAAGAAGGCCAGGGCATAGCGCTCGCCGCCGCTGCGGTTGACGGCGCGATGCGGCGTGGCGAGGCAGACATCGTTGGTCCAGCGCTGCAGCAACTGCCCGCCATTCACGAGGTAGGCATCGGGCAGGACGGGCGCCTCGATCCAACGCCCGTCCCGGCTGCGAATCGACAGGCCGGACACATCGTTGGGTGCCAACAGGGTGAGGAAGCTGGTGTCGGTGTGCGGAGCAATGCCGAACTCGTCGTCGGCGAGGGCCGGCTGGTTCGGGTAGTGTGTCATGCGCAGCTTGTATTGCGGCTCGGCGAAGGGCGCGTCGAAGTATGTCGGGGGCAGGCCGAGGGCGCGGGCGTAGAGCGGCACCAGCCTGCGGACCAGCCGCTCCATCGTGTTGCAATAGGCAACGACGGCCTCGCGAAAGCCCGGCAGGTCCGACGGCCACCGATTGGCGCTGCGGAAGCGCCGGTCGGCCACGACGTCGGGGTGGTCGCCCGGCAGGTCGCGCGCCACGAAGAAGGCTTCGTTGAGATTGGGCTTGGTGACGGTCTGGACCGTGGAGGTCCGCAGCGTATCGCCCCGCATCGGCAGGTATCCGACATTGTGCTTGTCGATCCTGACTTCCATCTTGCGATCCAGCGGCAGGGCATGAAACCGTGCGGCCTGATCGAAGGTTTTGCGGATCAGGTCCGGCGGCACGCCGTGATTGACCACGAAGTAGAAACCGATTTCGGTCAGCGCGGCGTGCAACTCCCGGGAGGCGCGCTCGATCGCGCCAGGCCCGCCCGCCAGACAGGGGCCGAGATCGATGATCGGGATGGCGTCGGCGCGCGGGTTCATTCGGCGGCCTGCTGGGCCTCCGTATTGAGCACGTCGTAGTTCCGCTTCAGGTACCAGGTCATGTAGTCGCTGTACCAGGTCGTGGGATATTTCGGCGGCTTGTCTGGGCCGACCGTGGTCGGCACGGCGGCGACCGGCCAGTCGATGCCGCTGTCGCAGAAGAAGGGCAGGGCATAGCGCGCGCCGGCCGTCTTGTTGATCGCGCGGTGCGGCGTCGCCAGGAACGTGTCGTTGGTGTAGCGCTGCAGCATCTGCCCGCCATTCACGACATAGGCATTGTCGATCGCCTGCATGTCGATCCAGCTGCCGCTCTGGCTGCGGATCGACAGGCCCTGCACCTCGTTCGGTGCCAGCAGGGTGAGGAAGCTGGTGTCGGTGTGCGGCGCCAGGCCGAACTCGTCGTCCACCGGGCCGTCCTGCGGCGGATAATGCGTCATGCGCATCGAGAACATCGGCTCGGCGAAAGCCGTGTCGAAATAGCTGGCCGGCAGATCCAGCGCGCGGGCGTAGAGCCGCACCATCTTCTGCACCAGCCGCTCCATCTCGTTGCAGTAGTCGAGGACGGTGTCGCGGAAGCCCGGCAGGTCGGGCCAGCGGTTAAGGCCGCGGAAGCGGCGGCCCGACAGCACATCGGGATGATCCGGCGCCATCTCGCGCTTCACGAAGAAGGCCTCGTTGAGATTGGCCTTGGTGCCGGTCTGGACGGTCGAGGTGCGCAGCGTGTTGCCGCGCATCGGCAGGTAGCCGGTATTGTGCTGGTCGAGCTTGAGCTCGAGCTTCTTCTCGACGGGCTGGTCGTGGAAGCGCTTCACCTCGGCGAACATGGCGGCGATCTTCTCGCGCGCGATGCCGTGGTTCACGATGAAGTAGAAGCCGATTTCGGTGAGCGCGAAGCGCAGCTCCCTGGCGGTGCGGTCCATCGCGCCGGGCTCGCCCGCGAGGTAGGGGCCGAGGTCGATGACGGGAATCGTTTCGGTGGCCACGGTCTGCTCCTCCTCGGGCTCCCTATTTCGCCCGGAAGGGACGATAATGCCGTCACGGCGCCGCGGTCCAGCGCGCACGGAAGGAATGTCATGATCTTCGGAATTCTGGCCCTGGTGACGGCGTCGCTCTTTGCCGGCGCGGCCTTCTACGTGAGCTTCGCCGAGCACCCGGCGCGGTCCGAACTCGACGACCGCGCGCAGCTCCAGCAGTGGAAGCCCGCCTACAGGCGGGGGACGATCATGCAGGGATCGCTGGCCGCCCTGGGCTTCGTGCTGGGCATGGCGGCCTGGTGGCAGACGCGCGACGAGCTCTGGATCGTCGGCGCCATCCTGATGGGGGCCAACTGGGCCTACACGGCCCTGATGATCATGCCCGTCAACAACGAGCTGAAGGCGATCGCCCTCGACGATGCCGGCGAGGAAAGCCACACGCTGCTGCGCCGCTGGGGCAAGCTGCACGCGAAGCGCACGATGCTCGGCGTGGGCGCCACCTTGCTGTTTCTCTGGGCGGCGTTGAGTTGATCATCACCTTGCCTCCCCCGTCAGCGGGGGAGGTGGCGTCGTCATACGACGACGGAGGAGTCATGCGGGCTCGAACAGCATGACCCCTCCGCCCCGAAGACGGGGTACCTCCCCATTTGAACGGAGAGGCGGACGAGAGCGGAACTGCGTTACGCCGTCGGCAGCTTGTAGTCCTTGAAATCCTCGCGCAGGCGGGTCTTCAGGATCTTGCCGGTGGCGGTGTGGGGGATCGCCTCGACGAACTGCACGTCGTCGGGCAGCCACCATTTGGCGACCTTGGTCGCCAGGAACTCGACCAGCTCCTGCTTGTCGATCTGGGCGTCGGGCTTCCTGTGCACGATCAGCAGGGGGCGTTCGTCCCACTTCGGATGGGCGACGCCGATCACGGCCGCCTCGGCGACGGCGGGATGTGCCATGGCGGCGTTCTCCAGGTCGATCGAGCTGATCCATTCGCCGCCGGACTTGATCACGTCCTTGGAGCGGTCGGTGATCTGCATGTAGCCGTCGGGATCGATGGTGGCGACATCGCCGGTCGCGAACCAGCCACCGCCCTTGCCCGCGATGTCCCGCAGCACCTCGCCCCCTTCGCCCTTGAAGTAGCCCGAGGTGATCCAGGGGCCGCGCACCAGCAGGTCGCCAAACGCCTTGCCGTCGCGCGGCAGCTCGTTGCCGGCATCGTCGACGATCATCATCTCGACGCCGTAGGGCGGGCGGCCCTGCTTCAGGCGCACCTGCAGCAAGTCCGCGGGCGAAAAGTCGAGATGCTTCTCCTTGGGATGGTTGACCGTGCCAAGCGGGCTCATCTCGCTCATGCCCCAGGCATGCAGCACCTCGACGCCGAACTCCTTGTCGAAGGTCTCGATCATGGCCGGTGGGGCTGCCGACCCGCCGATCACGGCGTACTTCACGGTCGAGAGCTTGAGCTTGTTGGCCTGCATGTGGTTCAGCAGCGCGAGCCACACGGTCGGCACGCCGGCGGTAAAGGTGACCCGTTCGTTCTCGAACAGCTCGTACAGGCTGGCGCCGTCGAGCGCGACGCCGGGGAAGACGAGCTTGGCGCCGACCAGGGCGGCCGAGTAGGGCAGGCCCCAGGCATTGACGTGGAACATCGGCACGACCGGCAGCACCACCGAGCGCGCCGACAGGTTCAGCGTGTCGGGCAGAGCCGCCCCGTAGGCGTGCAGGATCGTCGAGCGGTGATGATAGAGCACGCCCTTCGGATTGCCCGTCGTGCCCGAGGTGTAGCAGAGCGACGAGGCGGTGCGCTCGTCGAACTCGGGCCACTCGTAAATGCCGGGCTCGCCGGCGATCAGCTCCTCGTAGACCAGCAGGTTGGGAATATTGCAGTCCTTGGGAAGGTGGGCGCGGTCGGTCATCGCCACGACGTGGCGCACGCCCTTCATCTGCGGCAGCAGCTTCTCGACAGCCGGGAGCAGGTTGAGATCGACGAAGAGGAGCTGATCCTCGGCGTGGTTGACGATGTAGACGATCTGCTCGGGGAAGAGCCGCGGGTTGATCGTGTGGCAGACCGCGCCCATGCCGGAGATTCCGTAGTAGAGTTCGAAATGGCGATAGCCGTTCCAGGCCAGCGTCCCGATCCGGTCGCCGACCTTGATGCCGAGCTTCAGCAGCGCCTCCGCGACCTTCTTCGCGCGCTTGTTCGCATCGCGGTAGGTGTAGCGGTGGATCGGGCCTTCGACGCTGCGGGAAACGATCTCGGTGTCGCCGTGATTGAGGGCGGCATGCTCGATGAGCTGCGAAATCAGAAGCGGGCGATCCTGCATGAGGCCGAGCATCGGGGCGTCTCTCCTGTGGTGTCGTCTGGCGGCTGGGCGCCAATTGCCTTAGGGTCGGGAAGACATCCTTTGGGGGAGAATCGATGAAACGGTCAAGCCGTGGCGGCGCCTCCGCGATCGGCGCTCTGGCCGCCACTTGGGCGTTTCCGGCGATGGCCCAGACGGTGACCGGCGGCCATAGCGCTTCGGCCGGGTTCCTGCTGCTGATGACCGAGCGTTTCGAGTTCACGGTCGCGCAGCTTCCCGCACTCGGTGCGCATCTCCTGGCCCTGCCGCAGACGATCGGCGGCCGTACGGCGCTCCTGCTGGTCGCTATCGTCGTGGCCGGCCTGATCGCCGAATTCATTGCCCGCCTGATCCTGAGCCGTGCGCGTGTCCATGCCTTCGACCGTCTGGCCAGCAAGACGCCGCTCCGCGCCTTCTTCCGCGCGCTGCTGCTCGACGCGCTGGCGCTGGTGGCATTGGCCGTCGCGGGCCGCCTCGTGCTGGGTCTTGTCGGCCCGTCGGACAGCCTCGGCTCCCAGCTCGGCCAGATGGTGCTGCATACACTCGTCTACTGGCGCGCCTACAGCCTGGTGTTCCGCGCCTTCCTGCGCCCGCACCTGGCCGAGGGCCGCATCGCGCCGGTGGATGACGGCACGGCGCGGCGCCTGCTGGTCGCCCTGGACTTCGTGATCCTGCTGCCCTTGCTGGGCAGTCTCGCGGCGCGCGCGCTCGAGGCGACGGGCGCAAACCGCGAGATGACGAGTGCCGCGATCATTCTCTACGTACCGCTCGTCTCCGTGCTGCTGCTTGCCATCGTCTGGCGCTGGCGGTTCGATATGGCGGCCTGGCTGACGGCCATGGTGCCGCCGACCGGCTTCACCCGCCAGCTCAAGCTCGACGCGGCCCGCAACTGGTGGATGGGCGGCCTCTTCTTCTATGTGGTCCTGGGCCTCGCGTCGGTGTATGCGGCGCTGACGGAAAGCGGCACCGCCGCGCGCGGCATGACGACGATCGAATCGGCCCTGATCGCGTTGCTGCTGTTCGAGACTCTGATGCACCGCATCACGCGCCACATCGTCTCCGAGCTGCCGATGGCCGGCGACGTGGTGGCCGACTGTTTGCGGCTGCTCGTGCGTCTCTATGTTGCGATCCTGATCGCCGAGGCGCTGATGGTCCGCGTCCTGGCCGCGGCGACGGCCGACGAATGGGTCGTGCACGATCGCGGGGCCAAGATGGCGGCGATCACCGCGGTGGCGATCTATGCCGGCTGGCGGTTCCTGAAGTACCGCATGGACTCCTACATCGCCGCGAATCCGCTGCCGTCCGCCGACGTTTCGGGGGATTCGGAGGAGGAAGTCCGGGTCGCAGCCTCCCGGCTGCGCACCCTGATGCCGCTGCTGCGCGTCGTTGCGGGCGCCACCATTGCCATCATCGGCGGCCTGCTGGTCCTGGCGGAGCTCGGGGTCAACATCACGCCGCTGATCGCCGGCGCGTCCGTGCTCGGCCTGGCCGTCTCCTTCGGTAGCCAGTCGCTGGTGCGGGACATCGTGTCGGGCGTCTTCTTCCTGGCCGAAGACTCCTTCCGTATCGGTGAGTATGTGGACTGCAGCAAGGTGAAGGGCACCGTCGAAGGGTTCAGCGTCCGCTCACTGAAGCTGCGGCACCAGAACGGTCAGCTCAACATCGTGCCGTTCGGGCAGATTGCCCACATCACCAACTTCAGCCGCGACTGGACGGTGGTGAAGTTCAACATCGCCTTCGCCCACGGCACGGACATCGAGCTGCTGCGCAAGACGGTGAAGAAGATCGGCCTCGCGATGATGGAGGAGCCTCTCTACAAGCCGATCCTGATGGATCCGCCCAAGATGCAGGGCGTCGTCGATATCAAGGACAATTCGGTCATCGTGCGCTTCAAGTTCATGGCCCGCCCGAAGAATCCCACTATGGTCCAGCGCATGGTGATCCGGCGCATGTACGAGCAGTTCCCCCCGCTTGGCATTCAGTTTGCCACCGGCAACAACTATCCGTTCCCGATTCCGGCGACGCCGCCCGCGCCGCCCCTGGCCGATGCGAAGGAAGATGCATCCGCCGTCGTGGCTCCCAAGGCCGCCGAATAATTCTCGACAGGAGTTACAGATGCAGAAGCGCAAACTCGGCAAATCCGATCTCGAATTCGTTCCCATCGCCTTCGGCGGCAATGTCTTCGGCTGGACTGCCGACGAGGCGACCTCGCACAAGCTGCTCGATGCGTTCGTCGATGCCGGCTTCTCCTTCGTCGACACCGCCGACGTCTATTCGCGCTGGTTCCCGGGCAACAAGGGCGGCGAGAGCGAAACGGTGATCGGCACCTGGCTCAGGAAGGACCCTGGCAAGCGGGACAAGATCGTGCTCGCCACCAAGTGCGGCATGGGCCTGCCGAGCGGCGCGCTCTCCGCAAAGAATATCAAGGAGTCGGTCGACGCCTCGCTGAAGCGGCTCAACACCGACCGCATCGACCTCTTCCAGTCGCACAAGGACGACAAGGACACGCCGCAGGAAGAGACGCTCTCGACCTATGACGAGCTGATCAAGGCGGGCAAGATTCGGTTCATCGGCGCCTCCAACTTCGATGCGGCCCGTCTCGCCGAGGCCGCGAAGATCGCGAAGGAGAAGGGCCTGCCGCGCTACGAGAGCCTTCAGCCGCACTACAATCTGATGGAGCGCGGCCTGTTCGAGGGCGTGTTGGAAGACGAGTGCCTGAAGCAGGGGATCGGCGTGATCCCCTACTATTCGCTGGCGAGTGGCTTCCTGACCGGAAAGTACCGGTCCGAGGCCGATGTCGGCACCGCCCAGCGCGGCGCCGGTGTGAAGAAGTACATCAACCCGAAGGGCTTGGCCGTCCTGAAGGCACTCGACGATGCCGCCGAGAAAAGTGGCGCCACCCTGGCGCAGGTGACGCTCGCCTGGTTGCTGCAGCGCAAGTCGATCACCGCGCCGATCGTCAGCGCGACCAGTCTGAAGCAGCTCGACGACGTGCTCAACTCGACGACCCTGGACCTCGATCCCGAATCGGTCGCGGCCCTCGACAAAGCCAGCGCACCGGCCTGAGAAGGGAGGGACCTATGCTCGTCTTCCGTCAACTCTTCGATCCGACCTCGTCGACCTACACCTACCTGCTCGGCTGCAGCGTCTCGAAAGAGGCGCTGCTGATCGATCCGGTGTTCGAGCAGGTGCGGCGGGATGCTGCGCTGATCGGTGAACTCGGCCTCACGCTCGCCTGGACGCTCGATACCCACGTCCATGCCGACCATGTCACCGGCGCCTGGCTGCTGAAGCAGCGGCTGGGCTGCCGCATCGCGCTGTCGACTGCGGCGGGCGCGGCCGGCGCCGACCGGCTGCTGGAGGATGGCGACCGCATCGAGTTCGGCCGTCGTTCCCTAGAGGTTCGGGCCACGCCGGGCCACACCTCGGGCTGCGTCACCTACGTGCTCGACGATGAGAGCATGGCCTTCACCGGCGACTGCCTGCTGATCCGCGGTTCCGGCCGCACCGACTTCCAGCAGGGCGATCCGCGGGCTCTCTATCGCTCGGTTCGCTCGCGCATCTTCGCGCTGCCCGAGGGCTGCCTGCTCTATCCCGCGCACGATTATCGCGGCCTCACGGTCAGCAGCGTCGCCGAGGAGAAGCGGTTCAATCCACGGCTGGGCGGCGAGGTCGGCGAAAGCGACTATGTCGGCTACATGAAGAACCTCGACCTGCCTCACCCGAAGAAGATCGACGAGGCGGTGCCCGCCAACCTGCGCTGCGGTGAGCCGGGTAACGGCGCCGGACCGCCGACCGAGCCCGGCTGGGCGCCCTTGCGCTTCACCTTCGGCGGTGTCTGGGAGGTCGAGCCGCACTGGCTCGAGGAGAATCTGGCGAAGGTGCATGTCGTCGACGTGCGCGAGCCGGCCGAGTTCTCCGGCCCGCTCGGTCATATCCGGGGCGCCACGCTGGTTCCCCTGGGGGAGCTGGCGGCGCGCGCGAAAGAACTGCCGAAGGACAAGCCGGTCGTCGCCGTCTGCCGCGCCGGCAGCCGCTCCGCGCACGCGACCGCCATCCTGCAGAAGGCGGGGATCGCCGACGTCGCCAACCTGCCCGGCGGCATTTTGCGCTGGCGTGCGGAAGGCCGCGCCGTCGAGGGTGGGTCGGCCTGATACTGCTTACTTGATGAACTCGTAGGCGAAATATCCGCCATCGCGGGAAGCCGATGGAGGCCAGCCGTGAAGCTGGGTCGGCGGGTTCTGATTCGTAACCCTTGAAGATGAGAGGCTCCTCGATTCGGAGGGCCCGGCTAGCGACATCGACCTGTCCAACGGTACCAGGATACCTTTTTCAGGGGCTGCGACTCTCAATTCGACTGATTCGTTTATTGCGTTTATTTCGTTTATGCGTCGGGACCCGGCTTTTCCAGCGGCCTGCTACAGGCCGTAAAGCTTCGTCGGCGTGTCGATCAGGATGGAGCGTCGCACTGCCTCGGTCGGCACCCAGTCCTCGAAGGTCCTGAGCGTGATCGGATAGGTCGTGACGCGGTTGAGGTCGGTGTCGGTGTGCGGCCAGTCGCTGCCCCACATCAGGCGCTCTGCGCCGAAGGCGTCGAGCAGCATCGGGGCGGCCAGGCGGGCGCGCTCCGGGCCGACGCGATAGGCGCCGCACATCACGACGAAGACGCGGCCGGTTTTCGCGCTCTCCAGCAGGACCTTGAAGCCGGGATCGCGCGCCGGACCCAGAGTGCGGTCGAACATGCCGTAGTGCGGGATCACGACCTTGTGGCCGCCGTCCAGCAGGAACGGCAGCATCTCGGGCAGGCGCCGGCTTTCGACATAGAGATGGATCGGCCAGTCCCGCTTCAACGCCTCGCCCAGCATCTCCTGATAGGCGGACCATTGCGGGGTCGGCAGGCCGAGGATCGGGAAGCGCAGGCCGCGCACGCCGATCCGCGCCATCTCCTCCCACTCTTCGGGGCGCGTCTCGACCGAGGGCGAGATCCACGGCACGCCGCGGAAGCGATGCGGCGCGACCTTGAGCGCATCGAACAGATAGGAATTGTCGTACCCCAGGAACGACGGCTGCAGCAGCACCGTCCGGCCGACGCCGTTGGCTTCAGCCAGTGCCAGCAGCGTCTGCCACGAAGCATCGTAATTCGGCGCATAACGCGCATCGACGGCGAGCTTGAGCCCACGCACGAAGGCGTGGGTGTGCGCGTCGATCCAGGGAGGCTGCGCGGCCCGGGCGGGGAGTGTCGCCGCCGCCAGCGCCATCGGCGCCAGCGCGCGACGTGTGATCTTCACGGTGGCAGCGTCGCGTCGCGCGACGCCTCGCGGAAGGTGAGGAGCGTGGCGATGGAGATGGCGGCGGCGCCCATGAACAGCCAGGCCGGGCTCAGGTCCATCTCCGTGCGGGCCACCAGCCAGGCCGCGGTAAGCGGCGTCAGCCCGCCGATCACGCCGAAGGCGATGTTGTAGCCCAGCGAAATGGCCGTGCAGCGGACCCGGCCCGCCACCGCCTCGGTCAGGAGGGAGGGGATGATGCCGAGGCCCATGCCGGCCGGCACCACCAGAGCGAGTTGTCCCACCAGGATCAGCCTCGGATCGGGGTGATGCATCAGCCACAGGAACGGCAGCGCGCCGACGAAGCCCAGGACCATGGCGGCAAACATCAGCGGTCGGCGGCCGAGGCGGTCCGACAGCCAGCCGGACAGGAGCATCACCGGGAGCAGGAAGACCATGCTGACGGTATTGATCTCCAGGGCGCGCGCCGGCGGGATGCCATCGACGGTTTGCAGCCAGGTCACGACGTAGAGGAACATCAGGTAGAAGCCGACGGCGTTGAAGATCGTGATGCCCGCCACGCGCATCACGGCGCGGCCGTGATGGCGCAGCGTCTCGATGAGGGGCGAGCCGTGGCCCGACTTGGGTGGCGCCTCCTCGACGATGACCTGGCGGATCCACCAGCCGGCGATGCCCAGAAGCAGGCCGAGCAGGAACGGCACGCGCCAGCCCCAGGTCGCCAGTGCCTCCGGCGGCAGGAGGGCGGCAAAGGCAGCACCGATTCCCGAGCCCAGGAGGAAGCCGCCGGTGGCGGCCAGCGAGCAGAAGCTGCCGACCAGGCCGCGCCGGCCGGGCGGGGCCTGCTCGACCAGGAAGACCATCGAGGTGGTGGCCTCGCCGCCGACCGACAGGCCCTGGATCATGCGCAGCAGCGTGAGCAGGATGGGCGCCGCCATGCCGAGCGTTTCGTAGCCCGGCAGCAGGCCCACGAGGAAAGTGGGGAGCGCCATGGCGGCGATCGAGAAGGTCAGGGCGGCGCGCCTGCCGAGGCGGTCGCCGATATGGCCGACCACGATGCCGCCCAGCGGGCGCATCAGATAGCCCAGCGCGAAGATGCCGAAGGCGGCCAGGACCTGCGCCACTGGATTCTCGGCGGGGAAGAAGACACGGCCGATCGTGGCGGCGAAGTAGCCGTAGATCGCGAAATCGTACCATTCGAGCAGGTTGCCGATGGTACCGGCCGCAACGATGCGGCGAGTGCTGGCGGGGGTCATTCGCCCCGACTATGCCATGCCTCTATTTCTTTTCGATATTCCAGAACACCGGAACGGGACTCGTGACCACGCCGCTCAGCCGGTCCGAGCGCGTCGCGGTCGGCAGCGTGTACTGGCCGAGCGGTACGTGCGTGCCGTAGGTGATGGCGCGCGCCTGCAGTTCGGCCGCGATCTTCTTGCGGCTTTCGGGGTCGGGCGCCCGCGCGAAGGCATCGCGCAGCCTCTCGACCTCGGCGTCGCACGGCCAGCCGAAATTGGCCTTGTCGCACGAGGCGGTGAGCATGCTGTTGGTCAGCGGGTTCATCATGTCGACCGACAGCCAGGCGGTCATGAAGCCGTTCCAGCCGCCATCCTGCGGCGGCGTCTTGCGCAGGCGCCGCGCGACGATGGCCTGGAAGTCGAGCGGCACCATCTGCACCCTGAAGCCACCCTTCTCGAGCAGGTCCTTGGCGATCGGTCCGGCATTGGTGAGCACCGCGATGTCGGTGGTGTGCAGCATCACGATCGGCGTGCCGTCGTAGCCTGCCTCCTTCAGCAGCTCCCTCGACCTGGCGAAGTTTCCGCGCACCAGCCCTTCCATGCCGGCATTGGATTCGAGCGGCGTGCCGCAGACGAACATGGCATCGCAGGTCTGGTAATACTTCTCGTCGCCGATCACGCCCTGCAGGAACGCCTTCTGGTCGAAGGCGTACTCTGCAGCGCGGCGCACCTTCTCGTTGTCGAAGGGCGGGACGACGGTGTTCCAGCGAAAGACGTACTGGGCGCCGATCTTGTTGTAGACCTCGAGCCTGATGTTCTTGTTTGCCAGCAGCAGCGACTTCAGGTCGTGCGGCGGCGCTTCGATATAGTCGATCTCGCCGGCCAGCAGGGCGTTCACCGCGGTCTGGTGGTCGGGGATGGCCAGCCACTCGACCCGATCGACCTTGGCGACCTTGCCGCCGGCCAGGCCGGAGGCGGGCTCGGCGCGCGGCTTGTAGTCGGGGTTCTTCACATAGACGGTCTTGTCGCCGGGCTTCCACTCGTCGGCCTTGAAGATGAAGGGGCCGGAGCCGATGAACTCGGAGATCTGCTTGGCGGGATCGGTGTCGGCGATGCGCTTGGGCATCATCAGAGGGCTCGACCCGCCGGGCTTGGCCAGCGAATCGATCAGCAGCCCGTAGGGCTCCTTCAGCACGATCCTGAACGTCTTGTCGTTCACCGGTTCGAACGAGGAGACGAAGCTCAGCATCTTGACGCCGGTCGAATCGCGCGCACCCCAGCGCTTCAGCGAGGCGATGCAGTCCTCGGTCGTGACCGGCTTGCCGTCGTGCCACTTGAGCCCGTCGCGCAGCGTGAAGGTGTAGGTGAGCTTGTCGTCGCTGACGCTCCAGGTGTCGACCATCTGGGGTTGCGGCTGCAGCTTCTCGTCCATCGCGAACAGCGTGTCCCACACCATGTAGCCGTGGTTGCGCACGATGTTGGCGGTCGTCCAGATCGGGTCGAGGACCTTGAGGTCGGAGTGCATCACCGCCTTGATGGTCTTCGTCTGGGCGAAGGCCGGCGAGGCGAGGAGGAAGGCGGCGGCGGAGCCGGCCGCGAGCAGGTTGCGAAGGCGCATCGGATCAGGCCTGCCAGCGGGAGGTGGCGCGCTCGCCGGGCGCGATCTCGGCCTCGGACGGCGCCTGGACCTTCGACATGTGCCCGTAGCGCTGGGCCGCGAACCACAGCGCATAGTCGCCGAATTTGATCGGCGGATACTTGGCCGGTTTCCCGGCCGACTCGCAGGACGGCAGGCACTCGATCATCGTGTCGTGGTCGGGATCGCAGAAGAACGGGATGGCGTAGCGGATCTGGCCCGAGACGTTGCGCACGCGGTGCGGTGTCGACAGGAACCGCTCGTTGGTCCAGCGGTGCAGGATGTCGCCGCCATTCACGACGAAGGCGTTCTCGAGGCCGGGTGCCTCCATCCAGCGTCCATCGGGCAGCAGGATCGACAGGCCCTGCACCTTGTTGGGGGGCAGCAGGGTCATGAAGCCTGAGTCGGTATGCGGCACCAGGCTCTCGACGCTCTCGTCGGTGCCGTCGATCTGCGGATAGCGCGACATGCGGAGGATCATGTGCGGCTTGGCGAAGCACGCATCGAAATGGGTTTCCGGAAGATCGAGCGCCAGCGCGTAGAGCTTCACCAGCTTCTGGCAGAGCTTTTCGAGCGTGGAGATGTACTCGAGCGCCGTGTCGCGGAAGCCAGGAAGGTCGGCCGGCCACTTGTTCGGCGCATGGAAGCGGCGGCCCGAGATCACGTCGGGGTCGCTGGCGCTGCGTTCGCGGCGCAGGAAATAGGCTTCGTTCTGGCTGGGCTTCTTGCCCTGGGCGGCGGCGTTGGGTGGCGCCTTCTGGGCGATCGGCATGTAGCCGATATTGTGCTCGTCGACCTTGACGGCCAGCTTGGCGTCCATCGGCTGGGCATGGAAGCGTGCCGCCGCTTCATAGGTGGCGTCGATCAGCTTCTGAGGCACGCCGTGGCCGGCGAGATAGTAGAAGCCGACATTCTCGAAGGCGTAGCGCAGCTCGGCCGCGGCCTTTTCGGCGGCGCCGGGAACGCCCGCGAGATAGGCCGAGACATCGATCAGCGGAATCTCGCCGCCGATCAGGGGAGGAGCGACGGGCTGCCCCTTCACGGGCTGGATGGATGGCTGCATCGACGACCTCCGAAAGCGATACTCGAACGCTAACACGCGCGGCGGAGGCCCTGCAAAAAGCAAGCCGTGTCCGTTTCGCAGGAGTGCTAGAATTCCGGCGGCCGCCCATCCCCTGCGGTCCCAGGAAAGGTCGATTTCGTGCAGCCCATCTGGATCTCGCTCGCGGCTTGCGGGGTCATGCTCCTCGGGGCGGTCATCGGTGCATTGCTGCGCCGGTGGCTGCCGGACCATCATCTCAACGATCATGCGCGGGACCTCGTGCGGCTGGGAGCCGGCCTCGTGGGCACGATCGCGGCGCTGGTCCTCGGCCTCCTGATCAACTCGGCGAACAGCAGCTACGAGGCCCAGCGCGGCGAAGTCCGCCAGATTGCCGCCAATCTCATCCTGGTCGACGCGGTGCTCGATGAATACGGCCCGGAAGCCAAGCCGGTCCGCGTACTGCTGAGGAAGGCCGTCGACCAGATGGTCGACAGGATCTGGCGTGAACAGGAGCCGAAGGATAGTGGCGCCCTGTACGGCAGCGGGACCTTGGCGTCGCAGCTCTATGCCGGTCTCCACACCCTGCCAACCGGAACGCCGATGAAATCGGCCCTGGTCGCGGAGGCCCTGCAGCTGACGGTTTCGACGTCGCAGGCCAGGCTCGCGCTCTACGAACAGTCGAGGTCCGGGTTGCCCGTGCCGATTCTCACCGTGCTGATTTTCTGGCTCACCGTGCTGTTCGCCAGCTATTGCCTGTTCTCGCCGGTGAATCCGACATCGGCCGTGGCGCTCGTGCTGGTCGCCCTTTCGGCGTCGGCGGCCCTGTTCCTGATCATCGAGATGGTCCAGCCGTTCTCCGGCCTCATGCAGATCTCGAGCGTGCCGATCCGTGCCGCCCTGCCGCCGCTCGCGCCTTGAGGTCCGCCGCTGGATCTCAGCGTTCCGGCTGCCTCAACGCGCGCCGGATGAGTTCCGGGGTCGACGTCGCGCCCAGCTTCAGCATCGCGCGGGCGCGATGGATCTCGACGGTGCGGTGGCTGATGCCCAACGCCCGCGCGATGAACTTGTTGGCGGCGCCTTCGAGCACCTGGACGAGCACCTCCGTCTCGCGGCGCGTGAGCGATTCGAGGGCGGGCAGGGGAAGTCGCCGCAGCAGTTCGGCGCCGGTATAGGTCGTGGTGGGGAGGTCGAGCGGCTTGCCGGCGATCTCGGACAGGCGCAGGCGGGCCGTACTGCCGATGATGCGGCAGGCGGTGACGACCGGCTTGCCGCTGGTGCGCGCGACCTGCTGGGCCATCTCGCCGGTATAGCCGACGGAGTTCATGACGATCAGGTCGGCGCCGGATACGCGGTCGATCGCCTGCGTGAGGTCGGACCCCTGGCTGCCGCCGATGGTCGCCAGGGAGCTCTTCAGCATCGTGCCGTAGTCGCTCTCGCTCGCGGCCGACTGCTGGCTTGCCAGGGGGAATATGATGCCGATCCGCGAGTTGCTGGCGACCAGCGCGGAAATCCAGGCGTCGAGCGCGTCCTGGCCGTGGACGAGCGGGGTCCGCGTCGAAAGCCGCGCCCGCATGCCCGTCATCGCCAGGATGAGAAGATCGTAGTCGCGGCCGTCGAGCTCTGCGACCAACGCCTCGGTGCGGCTCGTCACGAAGCCGGCTTCCAGGATGACGTGCCGGCCGTCGCGCAACTGCGTGAGATAGCTCAGCTCGTCGCCGCGCGGCGCCATGCTCGCGATCAGCGGATCGGAGTCGTGGTCGAGGGCACCGAATTCGTCACACTCGGCTTCGCCCAGCAGGGGGCCGATTTCCTGCATCACGTCGGGACGCGGGGCATGGCCCATCGTGATCATGGCGATGCGCGGTGTGCGCCTGGTCCCCACCTGTTGTCTCCCCATACGTGTTCGCACGTATTGATGCTTGCCTGTCCGGTCCATAGACATGCCTGAACACGGGGCAGGATGTCATGCGGGCTGGAATTCATCACGCGACGAAACACGCCGCGTCGATGGTCCCGATCTTGCAAGGCGTCGCTCCGGCGGACCACGTCTGACCGACAACAGCGACCTTGCCTGAAGCACTGGCCCATGCCCCTGACCGACATCACTCTCGACGACATCGAATCGCTGGCTGTTGGCGCCTGGGTCCTCGGCACTGGCGGTGGCGGCAGCCCGTATCTCGGCCTGCTCAACATGCGCGCCCTCTACAAGGAAGGCTATCGCGTCCAGCTGATGCCGGCCTCCGAGCTGGCCGATGACGACTGGGTCGCCGCCGTTTCCAACATGGGCGCGCCCCTGGTCGGACAGGAACGCCTCACCGACAGCCGCACCATCGCGCGCGCCGTCGACCTGATGGAGCGCCACACGCGCTATCGCTTCCGCGGGATCATGTCGCTCGAGATCGGTGGCGGCAATTCGATCCAGCCGCTGATGGCGGCGGCGCACCTGAAGCGCCCGGTGATCGACTCCGACATGATGGGCCGCGCCTATCCCGAGGCGCAGATGACGTCGGTCGCGGTCGGTGACCTCGAGCCCTGCCCCCTGACCACCGTCGACGTGCGCGGGCTCGAATCGGTCGTGGAGAAGGTGCCGACCTGGAAATGGATGGAGCGGGTCAGCCGCAAGATCTGCGTTGAATACGGTTCCATCGCCTCGACCTGCAAGGCGCCGCGCACCGGCGC
>JBILYJ010000277.1:0-6865 GCA_044377795.1 Reyranella sp.
TCGTGTCTTGCACAAGTCGCAGCAGCCGCCGCAAATAGGCAACGGCCCCCGTCAGCGTTTTTTCTCGTCCTTTGAGAGCGGTCTCGAGAATTACCTGAAGCTCGGCATTCAATGCAGCAACTTGCTGCGTTCCCGTGGCTGTAACCTTGATGACATTTCGACGTTTCTCATTGGATGATTGCTGTACAGTTATCAGCCCGGCGTTTGCGAGAGACGCGCAGACTTGATTCACGCGTTGGCCTGTAACACCCAAGGCGCGCGCCAGCTGCTTGTTGCTTACGCCGTCTCTATCCGTCAACAGGGTCAATGACAGCCATTCCGCCAAGCCGATATTCGCCTTCTCAAAAGGATCAGCTGCTGCCAATTTTGTCAGCAGTTGACTCGCGGACGTGATCAACAGTGCTAGATCTTTAACACCGATCTGAAGGGGCTCTTTGCTAACAGCCTTCACCGTCTATGGTCCTTCTCTTTCGTTGGTTCGTTGCAGGATCAAAATATGCTAAAGACTCTTTTCTATTCAGCAAACCCTTCTCTGGTTCGAGATCGCTATTCGATGGAGGGGAGAGTTGAATTAATCAAAGCGCATCGGTGTAACGCGAGCGACTATTCAGCTGCCTGAGAAAGCTGGGTCGATTCACCGGCGACCTTCATGGGGAGCGCCGGGCGGACATAGTCTGCGAGTGGAATTTTCCAGTGGGTGGTTCCCGTCGGCGACGTCTCGAGGCATTCAAAGCCCAGCTTGGCATAGTGCTCCGCGACCATGCTGTTCTTCGCCGTCGGCACGTATCGGCCCAGCAGCGCCGCTACCCCTTTCTTCCGGGCCTCCAGGATCACGCGGTCGAGCATCGCCTGCTCGACGCAGCGTCCGAGAACACGGCAGCTCATCAGCCAGGTGTCGATGTCCCATGCGGCGCCGTCTTCTGCCGTCCGGCAGATCACGACACCGATCATGCCCAGGTCGCCAAACTTGTCCTCCAGGCGCACCTGCAGCGTAAACACCGACTCGTCGCTTTCGAGAGCCTCGACGTCGGCCTCGGTATAGCGCCGGGTCGTCAGGTTGAACTGGTTGGACTTGTTGATCAGCTGCGCTACGCGTTGGCGACCGTGCTTGTCGAAGTCGGCAAAGGTAATGACCATGCCCAGCGAAGACAGATAGTCGCCAAGGTCGCGCGACTTCGCCAGCACGTCCGCGCGCTTGGCGTCCGACGTGTAGGATTGGGCCCGCAACGAATCTTCGGCCGAGAAGGTGACCGCCTCGAAGTAGCCCGCCGAGGAGAGATACCAGGCGAACCAGCCCGGATCGGCCGGCAATTCGGGTACGCCGACCATCGGGAGCGCGGCGCGCACCTGGGCCCTTTCCGCCGGATTGTCATCGAGCAGGACCAGCGCATCGAGCCCGATGTTCAAGGCTTTGGCGATCGCCTCGAGATTGCTCGCCTTGTCGATCCAGTTGGCCTGGAACACGCTGATATGTTCCTCGCGCAGGAGCATGTCGGGATGCTCCCGGAATGGCTGGCGCGCCACGGCGTCGGTATTCTTCGAACTCGCCGCAAGCATGATGCCTCGTTCGCGGAGCTCGAGCGCAGTCTCCTGCACCGCCAGGAATGCTTCGCCTTTGGCGCTGCCCTGACCGATATAGATCCCCTCCATGCCGTCATCGCCGATGACGCCGCCCCAGATCGTATTATCGAGATCGAGGACGAGACACTTGCGCGACTTGCCCCGGATCGCTCCCAGCAGGCGGCCGAGCGTGTCGGCGTAGATGGCGAAACAATCGGTCGAAAAGGGCAGCTTGTAGGCCAGCCAGCGAACGGGGTCGAACCAGCGATCCGTTCCGGCCCGCTCGGCCAGCGCGGCAGCATCGAGCAGATAGCTGCCCGTTTGCTCGGCCATCTCGATGATCTCGAGATTGGCTTGCTCGATCATCGCCCGGATCGTGCCCCGAACCCGCCGATCGTAACTGCCGAACAACGACTGCGGCGGCACCGGAACGGTCTGCAGGATGGCGGGCACACCGCTATTCTGGCGCAGGCCCTCGACGACCGTGCGCAGCCGTTGCAGGGCGTTGCCCACCCGGTCCTCGGGCTTTTCGCTGAGTTTCACGCGCTCGAGGCCCAGCCATCGATGATCCACGGCAACGAGAACCGCGTCGAGCTTCGCCGTGTTGATCGAGGAGGAGGGGTCGAGGGCCTCCTGCATCACCTGGTCGTAGGGCGTGTTCGCCAGCTCGAGAGCCACGCCGTGCCGGACGGCGCCCGCCGGGAGATGGTCGTTCAGGAGGTCAAACGTCGCATGGGTGAGGACACCCAGCCGAAAATCCACGAGAGGGGCCAGACCCGCACCGCCGCTGCGGCAACGCTTGAGCGCACGCGCCAGCGCCGCTGCCTGTTGTGGCGAAAGGCGGAAGCCCGCAAGCGTCTGGAGGGCCTGACCCGAGGGTTCTGTGCTGGTTCCCAAGGCGCGACAGCGCGCCGAGAAGTCGGCGGGAGCGGGCGGCAGCCATGGAAGATCGACGATTGAAGGAGACATGGTCTGCGCACTCCCATCGCTTCTCGAGACAGAGACGCCAGTTCAGGCTGACGCCAGTTTCGACTGCACCAGGTTCATCAACTGACCGACATTCCCAAGGCCGCCGATCTCGTCGGTGTCGAATCGGATGTTGAACTCGGACTCGATCGAAACCAGGAAACGCACATGGTTGGTGCTGTCCCAGTCCTCGACATCATCGGCCTTTGTCGTTTCAGTCAGATGTAGGTCGTCTTTCTCTACAATTTCTCCGAGAAGCTCGCTCAGTTTCGACAAGAGCTCTTCACGAGTCATCAGTTCTCTCCCAACATCTGAAATGATCTGCCCGGTACGCCGCGCGGCCTTGGCAATGCTAGTCGACCCGGCGGCCGATGACCACGCAGGAGACCGCCAGTTGCCGGCGCAATGCCTTCTCGAGGGTCGTGCCCGTCATGGCGAAGGCCGCCGAATCCTCGACCTCTAGGCCTGCTTCTCGCACCAATTCGCAGGCGTGCTCCGGGCTCTTGACCAGGAAAATGTGATCGGGGGCGGGGCTATTGGCCGGAACGTTGACCCAGACCCGGCCGCCCACCTTCAGCCATCTCTTGATGTTGCGCAGGGCCGCCACCGGCTCTTCCAGGTGCTCGAGGACCTCGCCCAACACGATGCTGTCGTAGCTCTGATCGGACGACGCATCCGTGGTGTCGAACAGGTTTCTCAGCGTCAGGGATACGGGTCGCGTGACGCCGAGGGCGGCGAGCGCGGACTTGGTGTTTGCGATGCTTGTGGGCGAGGCGTCCCATCCCGTCACCGAACCGATCTCAGGCCGGGACGCCGCGAAGTAAAGCAGTAGCCCGTGCCCGGGCCCGATCTCGAGATGGTTGGCCCCGGCCGGGAGGAGCGGCAGGTACGTATTGACGTAGTGATGCAGCGCCTGGGTGTGATTGACCCAGAGCACGCTGGAGACGAGCAGGCCGTCCATGTACTGGCGCATGAAGTCCGCGTTGGAATAGACCTCGCGCTCGGCGTCGACAAAGTTGGAAAGACGATATGTTCCGTGGCGCCGGAAGTGCAGTTCCTCCGGCAGGACGATGTCCTCGCACAGGAACTTGTAGCTCTTGCAAAGCCCCTCCAGGCCGCCGGGCTCATGAGCAGACAGTGTCTTGATGAGCAGAGCCATCCGGTCGGACGACTTGAGGACGTCGGCGGACCTCTCTTCCAGGCTCTTGGAGATGAATTTCTCGTGCGCAGGCCATACGGCCAGGACGCCAGCGACCAGGTCCTTGAGGTTCTGATAGTTCGCCAGATCGATCATCTTGCTATTCCGTTACTCACTGATGCCAGCGCCAACTCGGGTCATCTTCAGCCTGGGCTGGTGAAGATGTGCTCGTGATCCCACGCTTCTATCACCTCGATCAAATGCTTGACCGGACTGACGAAAAACTGAATTCGGCGGCCATCATAGGCAATGGCAGGCTTGGGGTCAGACGTTTTTGCCCAGCCGTATTGCCGCATCCGTTGTTGCCATTCGTCCAGGTTGGGAATGCGGTAGGCGACATGGTTGAGAATTGCTTTTCCAGTCTTCAACGCTCCATGTACCGGACTGGTCTCATCCAGCGGCTCCAGAAGCTCATAGCAAACACCGGCCGCATCACGACCGAATTGAAGGCGCACGCCATTGGCGGGATCGACCACTTCATCTGTCCAGTTGGCAATTCCCATGCCGCCCGACAGGTGTTTGCGCCCTCGGTCAAGGCGGCTCACCACAAGACCCAAATGATCGAACCGCAACTGCAACGCCATCAGGACACGCTTCTCCAAATCGCTACTTTACCACTCAGTGGGCTGTTCTATCCATATGTACGGCATTATTAGATAATTACACATTCCGTATTAGATAATTACACATTCCGTGGCGTTCGAAGCAAGTATTGCCGAGCGATGCTCGCACCGTCCGAAACAGGTGAGCATGCGGGTCACCGGGATGATCGGGTGCTGCACAACGTCAGCCAAGATACCTGCCGAGGCCGGCTCGCCCATCCTCGGGCCTTTCGTGCGCGGGATCTATGATGTAGCGCGACCACGATCCGCGATCCCGATAGGCGAGAAGTGCGACATGTCGTTTTGCTACAGTTGCTGGTCGACGTAAGATGGCGTGAGATAACTCAGCAATTAAGGTGAGCGCTTGGTCGACGTAGGATCGGATGTGGATTCACTCAAGGTGGAGGCCGCTGCCGTGAAACAGTCAGACAATCCCGCCTCCCTACTGGCCGGCCTGAAAGATGGTCTGGTGCACCAGGATGGCGACCGTGTATGGTTGAACGGCGTATCGAGGGGAATAATATGATGTTGTCGACCTTGGAAACACTTCCTCTCCGTTCCTTGCAGTCGAAGAAGCGGGCCGCCCTAAATAGGTCTGATGATCCCGCGCTGCCTGCGATGACAAAAGATGAACTCGAATGCTTTCGCCGATACTTGTCGAAGGCTAAAAATTATCTTGAATTTGGGTGCGGTGGCAGTACGCGCTTAGCCGCGAAGGCAGAAAACATCGATACTATTTGGTCGGTGGAAAGCGACGCTATTTGGGTCGAGAACTTGAAAAAAGAGATCGATGCCGATCGAGTGACGTTCCAATGTCCCGATCTTGGGCCGATTGGAAAATGGGGAATTCCCACCGACCGAGAGAAACGTTCTGAGTGGCCGCGCTACCACTCGGAAATATGGGAGCTATTGGATCCCAGCACTTTAGATTTAGTCCTTATTGATGGAAGATTTAGGGTTGCATGTGTCATGCAGACGGTCCTGCGGGTCAAAGCAGACTGTACAATAATGATTCATGATTTTTGGAATCGGCCAAAGTACCATCACGTACTTCCATTTCTTAATGAGAAAGAGCGCGTGGATAGCTTCGGTGTCTTCGAGCCTGGTGAACCAAAATTAGTAAGTGATGTGCAGGCAGCGCTGGCCAGGTTTTCTACGGATTGGCGATAGTGGGGATGATCCCGGCATCACAATTGCTCGAGATGGTGAAGGTGGGCAGAACGCCGCGTAACGTTTGATTGCGTAGAAAAAACCTCTATGCGTAGCCATGGAAGAGGCCATCGCGTCCAATGTCATTGACGTCACTAGAGAACTGTAATGAAGCCGCGGGAGCGGCAAGCGGCTGGCTTACTGTTCAGAACGTCGAGGACCATGTTTTCAGTACAGCAGACTTATCCTTGGCTTTCCGGGAATTGTTGATCTCTCTGGAAGCCAAAGACATTGTTCGATTGAAGGCAGCTTTCCAGACTTTATGCTTGGCGCCCATTGAGTTTGAACTCAATTATGGTCGCTTTTGGAAAGTCTTTGTTAGCAAAGGAATGCAGGATTTATTTCTCGATTTGTTGATTGAGAACCGACGAAGCGTATTTAGTAGATTGGGAATCATTGCCAAGAGTTTCGAGACGGCTGGAGCGCTGGGGCGTGAATCTGGTGTCCTAGACGTAGTTTCGGCGATTCGGCAGGATCCCAATTGGCCTGTTATTCGGTGGGGGCACTCCGACTATCTCGGCCGCCTTAACAGGCCAGGTAAACGAACTCGTTCTAGTTATTCTGCAAAGGAGATTCTCCAGCAACTGCAAGCGCTCAAGTACCGAGGAGTACCCCACATTAGAGATGATTTATTCAATAGTGCTGCGACGCTCTCGGAGCGAATTGATTTGCCAAACGATCTCCTGGATCAACTTTATAGTAGAAGTCGGTTCAAACCGATGCGTCGAGATGTCTGGGAGCGTCATGTTCGGACCGCCTTTTGCTGCGATCATATCGCAATGGAATTTATGCGAGGCCTCGACGAGGAGGCCGGGCAGTTTATTGGGGGAGCGAGCAAAGATCCCATTCAACATATCGTTGCCAAAGTCGATGAAGCATTGAGCTCAATTGATCGCTCAAGAGGCCTTCTTGTCGTGAGCTTCCACGGTGGGCTTCTCAGGATCATGGTTGCTATCTACCGGGAGCTCTTCGCAAGTGGCTTGTTTATGGGAAAGAAAGCCGGCGACACTGAGGGCGGCCGGACTGATGAAAGGTTCATAGGGGTTAAAGGAGACGAGGGGGCGGCTCTATTCAAGGCGGTCCGAGCATTACAAGACGGCAAGACATTATGGATGAATCCGGATGGAATGATCGGAAGGGGTGTGTCGAAGATTAGTGTTTTAGGCGTGGAAATTGCTCTACCCAGCGGCGCTGCTTTTGCCGCGTATGAGTCGAAATGCAATACTGCATGGATCACCTTTGTTCGGGATGGAGTAAGCGTTGTGCCGAACATAGTGATCGGTCCGACGCGAGAAAAAGGCGAAGGCTATCGTGACTTTTCGAAACGCTG
>JBILYJ010000279.1:0-6847 GCA_044377795.1 Reyranella sp.
ATTTCCTGCTGCTCTTCACCAGCACGTCGGTCCAGAAGACGCTGCTGACGACGCTGCGCATCGCCGCGCTCACCACCTTCATCGCCCTGCTGCTGGGCTACGTCGTCGCCTACGCGATGCGCGCCGCCAACTCCAGCCAGCAGCGTCTCATGCTGTTCTGCGTCCTCCTGCCCTTCTGGATATCGGTGCTGGTTCGCTCCTTTGCCTGGATCGCCCTGCTCAGCAGCCGCGGGCCGGTGAATGCCGGACTGATGGCCTGGGGCCTGATCGACGAGCCGTTGCCGCTGGTGCGCAACGAGACGGGCGTCCTGATCGGCATGGTCCACGTCATGCTGCCTTATGCGGTGCTGACACTCTACGCCAACATGCGCGGCATCGACGTGCGGCTGGTCGCGGCGGCGCGCAGCCTCGGCGCCAGCCGGTTCCAGGCGTTCCGCATGGTCTTTCTGCCGCTCACCCGCCCCGGCCTGATCGGTGCCGGCACGCTGGTCTTCATCCTGTCGCTCGGCTTCTACGTCACGCCCGCGCTGCTGGGCGGCGGCAAGGTGCTGATGATTGCGGAGTATGTCGCCGTCCAGATCAACGACACGCTGCGCTGGGGACTGGGAACCATGCTGGCCACGACGCTGATGCTGTCCGTGCTGGGCGCGCTGTGGGCGCTCTCCCGCGTCCTCGACGTCAAACGGCTGTTCGGCGCGTGAGGGGGACACCGTGAACCGGCACCACGCGACCGGGATCGTGATGGCGTTCGCCTGGATGGTGCTGGGCTTCCTCGCCCTGCCCGCCTTTGCCGTCGTGCCGATCTCCTTCACCGACACGCGCTATCTCGCCATGCCGGACGAGCATTGGTCGCTGCAGCACTGGCGCGCCTTCCTGTCGAACCGCGAGTGGCACGACAGCATCTGGCAAAGCCTCTGGATCGCCTGCGTCTCGACCCTGGGCGCCGTCGTGGCAGGCACGCTGTGCGCCATCGGTTGCTGGCGCGTCTCGTCTCGCTGGTCGGAACGCGTCCGCACCGCGATGATTCTGCCCATGGCCGTGCCCACGATTGTCTATGCTTTGGGCATCTATCGCCTCTATGTCGATCTCGACCTGGTGGGCTCGGCGATCGGCATCGTCTTCGCGCACACGGTGACCGGTCTGCCCTACGTCGTGCTGACCGTCTCGGCCTCCCTCGCCAATATCGATCCCAGGCTCGAACAGGCGGCCCGCGGGCTCGGCGCATCCGTCGGCCAGACCTTGCGCTGGGTGATCGTTCCGAATGTCGTGCCCGGCATCCTGTCGGGCGCGATATTTGCTTTCATCCATTCGTGGGATGAGCTGATCGTCGTGATCTTCATCGGTGGCCGGGCCTTCTTCACCCTGCCGCGCCGAATGTGGGACGGCATCAACGACAATCTCGACCCCGTCATCGCCGTGGTGGCGACGGGCATGATCCTGTTCACGCTGCTCGTTCTCAGTGCGGAGCTTGCGCTAAGGGCCCGACGACCGAGGAGCTAGGAGGCGAAGTGATGTCCGACATGCGCGATCGTCAGGGCGATATCGAGCGGTTCGTCCACAATACCGAAGGCAAGGTCTACTCCCGGCGCGTCTTCTTCGGCATGTGCGCCGCACTCGGCATCGCGCCGGTGGCCGCGCGCCTCAGCCCGGCGATGGCCGACCAGAAGGAACTCGTGCTGGTCAACTGGGGCGGCGATGCCGTGCGCGGGATGAAGGCGTCCTTCGTCGATCCCTACGTGAAGAAGTTCCCGGACCGCAAGGTCGCGATCGACGGCACCGGCCCGTCCACCAGCCGAATCCGCCTGATGGTCCAGAGCGGCAAGGTCACCTGGGACATCATGGACCGCAACCTCCACACCGCCTTGGAGATCGGCCCGGAAGGCATGCTGGAGAAGATCGACTATTCGGTCGTCGACAGGAGCAAGGTGCGCCCGGAGCACGCAGTCGAATGGGGCATCGGCAACTACCTCTACGCCATGGTGCTGACCTACAACACCAAGAAGTGGGGCGGCGAGGTTCCGACGAGCTGGAAGGATGTCTGGGACTTCAAGAAATTCCCGGGCAAACGGGCCTTTCGCCGCGAGCCCGACGCCGTGCTGGAAGCCGCGCTGATGGCCGACGGCGTGCCTTTCGACAAGATCTACCCCATCGACATGAAGCGCGCCCTCGACATGCACAAGAAGATGAAGGAGCACGCGATCTACTACACCGTCATCGCCGACGGCCAGAACGCCTTCCGCAACGGCGAGGTCCATCTCGGCCAGCTGCTCAATACGCGTGCCTGGCCGCTCAAGCAGGACACCAAGGGCCTCTACGACTGGACCTGGAACGAAGGTGTGTCGTGGGGCGCCTGCTGGATGGTGCCCAAGGGCGCCCAGGGCGGCAAGGCCATCTGGGACTTCATCGCCATGACCCAGGACCCGCAGGCACAGGCCGAGCTTCTGAAATCCAACGGCTACGGCCCGGTCAATCCCGAGGCCTCCAAGTTCCTCGATGCCGACTGGAACAAGGTCAATCCGGGCGCGCCCGAGAATTACGCGAAGATGCTGCCGGGCGGCATCGAATGGTACGCCAAGAACGCGACGGCGGCCCGCCAGCAACTCATCGACGCGCTCTCGAGCTGAGGACGAACCGACATGACCGATATCCAGTCATCCGCCCCTGCGCCGCTGCCCGCTCCGAAGCTCGGGCGCTGGGCCAACGCCAACGAACTCCCGGTCATCGACTTCGCGCCGTTGGGCCGCGCCAACGAGGAGGCCAAGGAGCGGCTCGCCCGCGAGGTCCACGATGCCTGCCGCGACGTCGGGTTCCTGACGATCGTCAACCACCCTGTGCCGCCCGAGAAGATCCGCGAGATCTTCCGCCAGTCGAAGCGGTTCTTCGCTCTGCCGCTCGAGGCGAAGATGAAGGCCTACATGGGCAACTCCAACCTGTTTCGCGGCTACCTGCCGATGGACCAGCCCGGCAAGCAGAATGCCTATCGTGGCGCCGCCATCGAAGGTTTCCAGCCTCACCTCGACCCGTCGCGCATGAAGGCGCGCAAGCCGCACAAGAACGAAGCCTTCCAGGTCTCGATCGAACTGCCGGACGACGATCCGGACGTCGTCTCGGGCAAGCCGCTGCACGGCGCCAATCTGTGGCCCGACGACCTACCGGGCTTCCGCGAGGCGGTGCTGGGCTACCATGCCACCATGACCGACTTCGCCGCCCTGCTTGCCTCCGTGTTCGCGCGCGGACTCGGCCTGCCGGAGGGGTACTTCGCGCAGTACTACAAGAAGCCGCTGATCCAGGTCCGATTGCTCCACTACCTGTCGCAGGACACCCAGGCCGCCCTCGAGGGAGGCGACAGCCGCGCTCATCAGGATGCCGGCGGATTCACGATGCTGCAGCAGGACGATGTCGGCGGGCTCGAGATCAAGAGCAAGTCCGGGGAATGGCTGATCGTGCCGCCGGTCGAGAACAGTTTCATCGTCAATATCGGCGACTCGATGCGGATGTGGACGAACGACCGGTTTGCCTCGACGCTCCATCGCGTCGTCAACCACTATGGCCGCGAGCGTTATTCGGTCGGCGTGTTCGCCAACCCCGACTACGACACCGTCATCCGTCCGCTGCCGACCTGTGTCGACGCCGAACACCCGCCGACCTTCGACAGCATGAAGGCCGGCGAGGCGTTGTTGTATCTCTACAGCCGGGTCTGGCCCTCGAAGGGCGAACCGGACAAGGTTTCGTCCTACTGAACAACCCGACATAGGGGCTTGCGGTGGCGGCAGCCCGTGTCAGGCTGCCGGCATGACCCGAAAGAAGATCCTCGTCGCCGGGGCCACTGGCCTCGTCGGCCATGCCGCCCTGAAGCACTTCGCTGCCGTCGAGGGCTGCGACGTCGTCGCCGTCTCGCGCCGAAAGCCGGACGAAACCTACGGGGCGCGATGGTTCCCGCTCGATCTCGCCGACCGGGCGGCCTGCGACGCGCTGGCGGCGGAATTCGCGGGCGTGACGCACCTCGTCTATGCCGCCCTCTACGAACGACCCGGGCTGGTCGCGGGGTGGCAGGAAGAGGAGCAGATCCGCACCAACGACCTGATGCTGCGCAATCTGATGGCCCCGCTCGAACGGGCAGCGCCGGGATTGCGGCACGTCGCGCTGCTGCAGGGCACCAAGGCCTACGGTGTCCATGTCCGTCCGCTCGCCGTGCCGGCGCGCGAGAACCGTTCGGAAATGCACGAGCAGCCAAACTTCTACTGGAACCAGGAGCGGTTCCTGCGCGAGCGCCAGCAGGGCAAGGGCTGGAGCTGGTCGATCCTGCGGCCCGTGCTGATTGTGGGCGATTCGGTGGGCAGCGCCATGAACGTCATTCCGGCGCTGGGCGTCTATGCGGCCTTCATGCGCCGGGCCGGCAAGACGAAGCTCGATTATCCGGGCGGCGTCGGCCGCGTGGCGCAGGCCGTCGATGCCGATCTCCTGGCCCGCGCCATCGCCTGGTCGGGCGAGGCCGCGACGGCGCGCAACGAGATCTTCAATGTGACCAACGGCGACGTCTTCGTGTGGCCCAATGTATGGCCCGCCATTGCCGATGCACTGGGCTTCGAGCCGGGCGATCACGTGCCCCTGGCGCTCGACCGCGAGATCCGCCCACGCGAGGCCGACTGGGCGGAGATCCGCGCGGCCCAGGGGCTGAGGTCGGGCACGCTGAAGGAGTTCGTCGGCCTGTCGTTCGAATATGCCGACTACACGATGGGCTACGGCCGCACGGAGCCGGGACCGGCGGCGATCGTCTCGACCATCAAACTGATGCAGGCCGGCTTCACCGAGGTGATGGACACCGAGGCGATGTTCCGGAAATGCTTCGCGGAAATGCAGGAAAAAGGGCTGCTGCCGCGTCCCTGAAGGCGCGCTTCGGGACGCAGCCTGAGTGTCGTCAAATTGTCATATGCGCCCCTCACTTTCCCGGCCATTCTGACGGACGACGGAGGGCTTGGCATGCAGAGCGAAGGGGACCGCAAGGCGCTGGAGGACCGTGTCCGCCGGGAGCTGGCCGACAGCATCGACGAGGACCTCGAGCTCGAACTGGGCGACGAAATGTTGGCCCGACTGCCCGAGCATGGCGACGGCGACCTGCCGCAGACCGAAGGCATCGACCGGAGATTCTACTTCACCGAGCTGCTGCGGCTGCAGCGCGAGCTGATCAGGCTGCAGGACTGGGTGGTCGCCCGGAAGCTCAAGGTCGTCGTCCTGTTCGAGGGCCGCGACGCCGCGGGCAAGGGCGGCGTGATCAAGCGCGTCACCCAGCGGCTGAACCCGCGCGTCTGCCGCACCGTCGCCCTGTCGGCGCCGTCCGAGCGTGAGCGCACCCAGTGGTACTTCCAGCGCTATATCTCCCACCTGCCGGCGGGCGGCGAAATCGTGCTGTTCGACCGCAGCTGGTACAATCGGGCGGGCGTCGAGCGGGTGATGGGCTTCTGCACCGAAAGCGACGTCCGGGACTTCTTCGAGACGGTTCCCGAATTCGAGCGCATGCTCGTGCGGTCCGGCATCATCCTGCTGAAATACTGGTTCTCGATCACCGACGAGGAACAGAACATGCGCTTCCTGATGCGCATCCACGACCCGATGAAGCAGTGGAAGCTGTCACCCATGGACCTGGAATCCCGGCGGCGCTGGGAGGAGTACACCAAGGCCAAGGAGGAGATGCTGGCCCGGACTCATATTCCGGAGGCGCGCTGGTGGGTGGTCGAGGGCAACAACAAGCGCCGCGCGCGCCTCAATTGCATCCACCACCTTCTGCAGCAAGTGCCCTATAAGGATGTCGAACACCAACCGATCGTCCTGCCGAAGCGCGAACACAAGCCCGACTACGCGCGCACGCCGGTCGCTCCCGAACTCTATGTCCCGGCGGTTTACTGATGGATTTCTTCAGGCGTTTCACGTTCCTCGTCTGCGCTCCGGCCTTCGACGCCGACGATCTCGAGGGCCACAGGCTCGGCGAGATCACGGTTTCCATCGAGAAGATGGGCTTCCAGGTGGTGCGGGCCCGCCGCATCGAGGATGCCGAGATGGTCGTCCAGACCGACGCCGCCATCGGCTGCATGGTCGTGGACTGGGGCAAGAAGGGCCTCGACGGCAAGGCCGCCGCGATGATCAACATGATGCGGCGGCGCGGGCTGGAGATGCCGATCGTCCTCCTCGTGCGCCGAAAGCGGCTGGAGGACATCCCCGTCGAGGTGATGGACTACATCGACGGCTACATCTTCCTCTCCGAGGAGACGCCGGAGTTCATCGCCAAGAACCTGGTGAGCCGGCTCAAGCAATATGCCGAGACCCTGAAGACCCCGTTCTTCGGCGAGCTGGTCGACTACGCCGAGGAAGGCAACCAGCTCTGGACCTGCCCCGGCCACAATGGCGGCATCTTCTACAACAGGAGCCCGATCGGCCGGATCTTCGTCGAGCATCTCGGCGAGGCGGTGTTTCGCGACGATCTCGACAATTCCGTGCTCGATCTCGGCGACCTGCTGGTCCACGAGGGCCCGGCGCTGAAGGCGCAGAAGGAAGCGGCCGTCATCTTCGGCGCCGAGAAGACCTACTTCGTGCTGAACGGCACCTCGTCGTCGAACAAGATCGTGCTGCAGGCGCTGGTCGCGGAAGGCGATCTCGTGCTGTTCGACCGCAACAACCACAAGGCCGCCCATCACGGCGCGCTGTTCCTGGGCAACGGCATTCCGATCTATCTCGAGACCGACCGCAATGCCCACGGGCTTATCGGGCCGATCTTCCACGAGGCGCTCGACGAGGCCGCCATCCGCGAGAAGATCCGCACCAATCCGCTGGTCCAGGACAAGGAGGCGTGGAA
>JBILYJ010000314.1:0-6154 GCA_044377795.1 Reyranella sp.
TCACGATGGCGACGTCTACTGGTGCACCGCCGACGTGGGCTGGGTGACCGGCCACAGCTACATCCTCTACGGACCGCTGGCCAACGGCGCCACGACCCTGATGTTCGAGGGCGTGCCCAACTATCCCGATTCCAGCCGCTTCTGGCAGGTGATCGACAAGCACCAGGTGAACATCTTCTACACTGCGCCCACCGCCATCCGCGCCCTGATGCGCGAGGGCGAGGCGCCGGTGAAGAAGACCTCCCGCGCGAGCCTGCGCCTGCTGGGCTCGGTCGGCGAGCCGATCAATCCCGAGGCCTGGCTGTGGTACCACCGCGTGGTGGGCGACAGCCGCTGCCCGATCGTCGACACCTGGTGGCAGACCGAAACCGGCGGCATCCTGATCACGCCGCTGCCCGGCGCGACGGCGCTGAAGCCGGGGTCGGCGACGCTGCCCTTCTTCGGCGTGCAGCCGGTGATGGTCGATGCCGACGGCAACGAACTGCAAGGCCCCTGCACCGGCAATCTCTGCCTGATCAATTCCTGGCCGGGCCAGATGCGCACGGTCTATGGCGATCACCCGCGCTTCATCGAGACCTACTTCAAGACCTATCCCGGCAAGTACTTCACCGGCGACGGCGCCCGCCGCGACGAGGACGGCTATTACTGGATCACCGGCCGGGTCGACGACGTGATCAACGTCTCGGGCCATCGCATCGGCACTGCCGAGGTCGAAAGCGCGCTGGTCGGCAACACCAAGGTGGCCGAGGCCGCCGTGGTCGGCTTCCCGCACGACATCAAGGGCCAGGGCATCTACGCCTACGTCACCCTGAAGGCCGGCGAGCACCCCTCCGAGGAGCTGCGCAAGGAACTGGTCGCCTGGGTGCGCAAGGAGATCGGCCCGATCGCCACGCCCGACGTGATCCAGTGGGCGCCCGGCCTCCCCAAGACCCGCTCGGGCAAGATCATGCGCCGCATCCTGCGCAAGATCGCCGAGAACGATTTCAGCAACCTGGGCGACACGTCCACGCTCGCCGACCCGATGGTCGTCGACGATCTCGTGAAGCACCGCGGCAAGTAAGGACCCCGATGGCCAACCCGACGATCACCCAGCTCGCTGCGGACCTGGCCGCCGGCCGCACCTCCTCGCGCAAGCTCACCGAAGAGGCGCTTGCGCGCATCGACGACCCCAGGGGCGAAGGCAAGCGCGCCTTCATCAAGGTCTGGAAGGACCAGGCACTGGCCGCGGCGGACGCGAGCGACGGCCTGCGCAAGGCGGGCCTCGTGCCCTCGCCGCTCGCCGGCATTCCCGTCTCGATCAAGAACCTGTGCGACGTCGCGGGCGAAACGACGCTCTCGGGCTCGAAAGCACTCGACGACGCCAAGCCCGCCACGGCGGATGCACCGGTGGTGGCGCGCCTGCGCGCGGCCGGCGCGGTGATCGTCGGCAGCACCAACATGAGCGAGTTCGCCTTCTCGGGCGTCGGCTTCAACCCGCACTACGGCACGCCGGGCAATCCGGCCGACCGTACGCGCGTGCCGGGCGGCTCCTCGGCCGGCGCCGCCGTCTCGGTGGCCGATCGCATGGCCGTCGCGGCGCTGGGCACCGATACCGGCGGCTCGGTCCGCATTCCCGCCGCGGTCTGCGGCCTGGTGGGCTTCAAGCCGACGGCGCGCCGCGTGCCCATCGACGGCGTCGTCCCGCTCTCGACTTCGCTGGATTCGATCGGACCGCTCGCCAACTCGGTCGAGGACTGCGCCCTCGTCGACGCCGTCTTCGCCGCCGAGCCGATCTCGGTCCCCGACGCGGCGCCTCTCGCCGGACTTCGCTTCGCCATCCCCAAGCACTTCGTGATGGACGAGCTCGACCCGACGGTCGCGAAGGCGTTCGAGCGCGCCTGCAAGGCGCTGGCCGCCAAGGGCGTGAAGATCGAGCAGATCGACCTCGCCGAGCTGAACGAACTGCCGGCCATCAACGCCAAGGGCGGGTTCGCGGCCTCCGAGGCCTATGCCTGGCACAAGGAGCTGATCGCGCGCCGCGGCAAGGATTACGACCAGCTGGTCTATCCGCGCATCATGCGCGGCAAGGACATGAGCGCGGCCGACTACATCGAACTGCTCGCGAAGCGCACCGACCTCTGCCGCCGCGTCTCGGCGATCACCTCGAACTACGATGCGGTGATCATGCCGACCTGCGCCATCGTGGCGCCGACGATCGACGAAGTGTCGACGCCCGAGGGCTTCACGAAGAAGAACCTGCTGCTGCTGCGCAACACCACGGTCGGCAACTTCCTCGACCGCTGCGGCATCAGCCTGCCCTGCCACGCGGCCGGCGAGCTGCCCGTCGGCTTCATGCTGATGGGCGAGGCGATGGCCGACCGCCGCGTGCTGGCAATGGCGCGCTCGGTCGCGCCGGTCGTCGCGGCGCACTGACAGCAAAGCTCCGTCGTCTCGACCGGAGCGCGCAGCGCGGAGTGGAGAGACCTTCTCTCCACCAAACGCGAGCAAATCGTTGAAAGAAGGTCTCTCCACTACGCCTTGCTACGCGAGGCTCCGGTCGAGACGACGGTTTGCTTTTTAAGCCGACAGTCCAACTCACTGAAACCGCGGATCGTCGGGACGCCGCATCTTCCAGACGTTCTCGACCGTCGTATATTCGCTGTAGCCCAGCCGCGCGACCGGCTTCATCGCCATGATATCCACCCGGCCGTCCTTCAGGATGGCGTCGTCGATGTGGATGCCGACCACCTGGCCCAGCACGATCGAGCCGCGCTTGGCTTCGTGACCCGGCTCCTCCGGCAGCTCGATCGTCTTCCAGTACTTGCACTCGAGCGCGACCGGCGATTCCTTGACCCGCGGCGGCTTCACGAAGCGGCACGGCTCGGGCGTCAGGCCGGCGAGCTTCATCTCGTCGACGCCATAGGCCACCATCGCGGTGGTGATGTTCATCTTCTCGCTCATCTCCGCGGTCACCATGTTGACCACGAACTCGCCGGTCTCCTCGGCGTTCATGCGGCTGTGCTTGGTCGGCGTGTCGCCGTAGGTGCCGGTGATGGCGAAGTAGACCATGGGCGGGAATTCGCCGACGCCGTTGTAGAAGCTGTAGGGGGCGAGATTGACCCTGCCCTGGCCATCGACCGTGGAGATCCAGCCGATTGGCCGCGGCACGATCAGCGCCTTCAGCGGATCCTGCGGCAGTCCATGGTCGCGCTTGGCGGCATCGTAGAACATCTGTCTTTCCTCACCCGAATTTCACTGGTGGTGTCTGCACTGTCGGCGCCGCCGCATCAAGGATCGCCTGCCGGTCGCCCGACCGCGGCGGATAGATGCGCTCGCGATTGATCAGCTCCTTGGTTCGCTTGGCCCTGGCGCCGCGCGACACCAGCTTGCGCTCCCAGCCCTCGGTGTAGAGCGCGCCCCAGGAACCGAGATCGAGAATGGTCGTGTACCAGGCGATGGAAAGCGGCAACATTGGACGGCCGAGCAGGTCGCAAACCGCATTGTGGCCGGCGAAACGACCCATCGGCCGTCCATGCTGGCAGGACATGACACAGCCATGGATGCCGTCGATCGGGAAGGTCGCCGCGTCGCCCGCCGCGAATTCGGCCGAGAGGCCTTGGATCTTCAGGGTCGAATCGACCGGGAGGCGGCCGAGACGATCGCGCTCCACCGGGAAGGCGGCCGTGAGCGGATGGGCCCGCATGCCGGCACACCACACGACCGTCTCCGCCTCGATGCGCTCGCCGCCTTGCAGCGTCGCACCCCTGGCATCGACGGCCGCGACCGACACGCTGCCGCGCATCTCGACGCCCAACGCCTGTAGCGCCTCCTCGATGACCGGGACGGCCTCGTCGCCCATGTCCGAGCCGATGCGCGGCGCATGGTCGGCCAGGATGACGCGCGGGGCGGTTATGCCGGCAGCCCGCAGCTTGCCCGGCATCTCGGCCGCCGCCTCGATGCCCGTCAGGCCGCCGCCCACGACCAGCACGCTCGAAGCGCCGGTCGGCAGCTTTGCGATGTGTGCATTGAGCCGCATCGCCGCTTCATAGGTGTCGACGTCGAATCCGTATGTGGAGAGGCCGGGAATCGGAGGTCGTGCGAGCCGGCTGCCCAGCGCGAAGATCAGACGATCATAGTCGATCCTTTGCGGCATTCCCGCCGCCTCATAGGTCACCCTGCGATGGGCGACGTCGATGCCGGTCACGGTGCCCTCGAGGCGCTGTACGCCGACCGGCACCAATACGCTGTCGAGCGCCACGCGCGTATCCGAGAGATCGGCCTCGTAGTTGCGCACCCGGATCGAATGCCAGGGCGTGTCGCTCAGCAGGGTGATCTCGATGTCGGCGCCCAGCATGTCGCGCGCCCGCGAAGCCGCCAGCGCACTCCACAATCCGGCGAACCCGCCGCCGAGAACCAGGATCCTGCCCGTCATCACATGAGGTTGTGCGACGAGCGGTCCGGCTTGTCGAGCCGGCCGCGACGGCCCATGTTTCGCGTCATGTCACGCACCATGAAGGCGCTGCTCGGTGTCTGGATCGCGGCGCTCGTCGTTGCGGCCGGCTGGATCGGCTGGGATGCCACGCAGGGCGGGAAACCGTCTATCGGCGGGCCGTTCCAGCTCGTCGACCAGGATGGCCGCCCCTTCTCGAGCGATCAGCTCAAGGGCAAGCCGACGCTGATCTATTTCGGCTTCACCTACTGCCCCGACGTCTGCCCGACCTCGCTGCTGCTGATGGAGACGGCGGTCGAAAAGCTGGGACCGGACGCGGCTAGGAAGGTGAACCTCGTCTTCATCACCGTCGATCCCGAGCGCGACACGCCGGAGCTGCTGAAGGGCTATGTCCCGAACTTCGGGCCGGGGATCATCGGTCTCACGGGAACGCCCAAGCAGATCGCCGACGTGGCCAAGGCCTATCGCGTCTACTACCAGAAAGTGCCCGGCAAGGAGGGTTCGCCCTACCTCATGGACCACTCCTCGATCGTCTACCTGCTCGATCGCAACGGCCGCTTCGTGACCCACTTCACCCATGACGCCAAGGCCGAAACCATCGCGAAGGCCGTGGGGCGCCTTATCTAAGTTGTTGTTTTTAAACAATTGTTGCGTCGCAATATGGACGTGACAAGGGCTCGCCGGAGCGTACAATCCGCGCCCCATGCTTTATCAAGCCTACGAATTCCAGCGGCAGCTCTCCGTCCCTCTCCGGATGTGGGCCGGCGCCCTCGAGCAGGTTTATTCCAGCCCGTACAATCCGTGGGCGGAAACCTGGGTCGGCAAGTCGATCGCCGCGAGCGCGGAGATCATGACGCGCCTCACCCAGAACTACGGCAAGCCGGCGTTCGGGTTGAAGACGACGACGGTCGGCGACGAGACCGTCGCGGTCAACGAAGAGATCCTGCTGCGCAAGCCGTTCTGCCAGCTCCTCCGTTTCCATCGCGACACCCCCCGTCGCGACCCCAAGGTGCTGGTGGTGGCGCCGATGAGCGGGCACTACGCCACCCTGTTGCGCGGCACGGTCGAGGCGCTGCTGCCCGACCATGACGTCCACATCACCGACTGGATCGACGCGCGCGAAGTGCCGCTCGGCCAGGGGAACTTCGACCTCGACGACTACATCGACTACGTCGCGGACTTCTGCCGCTACCTCGGACCCGACGTCCACGTCATCGCCGTCTGCCAGCCCTCGGTGCCGGTGCTGGCAGCCGCCGCCCTGATGGCGGAGGCCAAGGAGCAGCGCCAGCCCAAGTCGCTCACCCTGATGGGCGGCCCGATCGACACCCGCGTCAGCCCGACGGTCCCCAATGACCTCGCGATGCGCAACTCGATGATGTGGTTCCGGCATAACGTCATCTCGACGGTGCCGCTCAACTATCCAGGCGCGATGCGCCGCGTCTATCCGGGCTTCCTGCAGCTAACCTCGTTCATCAGCATGAACCTCGACCGCCATGTGAACGCGCACATGCGGCAGTTCGAGCATCTGGTGAAGGGCGACGACGATCCGGCGGACGCTCACCGCACCTTCTACGACGAATATCTCGCCGTGATGGATCTCAGCGCCGAGTTCTATCTCCAGACCATCGAGGTCGTGTTCAAGGAGCACCTGCTGCCGCGCGGCGAATGGGTGAGCCGCGGCCGCAAGATCGATCCCTCCTTCATCGAGACCGCCCTGATGACGGT
>JBILYJ010000280.1:0-6767 GCA_044377795.1 Reyranella sp.
CTTCGCGATCTCCGCGGCGGCGAGATCGGGCTGCTCGTAGTGAACGAAGTGGCCGGCCTCCTCCGCGATGCCGGCCTCCACGTTTTCGAAGTAGTTTCCGACGACGTCGATCCAGGCCGACTTCAGCACCGGGTCGTGGCGGCCCCACAGGACGCGCGCGGGCTGGGTGATCACAGGCGGCTTGGGCGCAGTGCCCGCCATGACAGCGAGGCGGCCGGCATTCTGCGAGATGTACCAGTTGAAGCCGCCCTGGAGGTTGCCAGGTCGCATGAAGTTGTCGACCCAGCGCTCCAGCACGCCGTCGAACGCGTCCTTGCGATGGCACCAGTGGGTCAGGAAATGCCGGAAGTAGGCCCGGCATGTGTCTCGCGAGGCCCCGACGATGGCGGGCGCGAACGGCATCTGGTGGAAGGTCTGGTACCAGATCTCGTTGATCTGTCCGGGGTCGCGCCAGCGGGCCCCAACGCCGTGGGTGCCGCAATTGAAGAAGAACAGCCCGGCCACCCGGTCGGGGTACCGGATCGCCAGCCGTTGCATCACATAGGCGCCGACATCGTGGCCGACGAAGCCTGCCCTGGCGATGCCCAGCCGGTCGAGGAGGGCCACGATATCGTCGGCCAGCACGTCGGGGCCGGCCTGGTCCGAAGCTCCCGTGGTGGGGTTGCCGCTTTCGCCGAAGCCGCGGAAGTCCGGAGCGATCAGCCGGAAGCGATCGGGCAGCCGTTCGAACATCGGCTCCCAGGTCGCCCAGAATTCCGGCCAGCCGTGCAGCAGGAGCAAAGGCGCGCCTCTGCCGGCCTCGGCCACATGGGTCGGAAAACCGCGCGTCTCGACGAAAGCGTGCCTGACCTCGCGCATGATGCGCCTCCTCGTCAGCCCTTCTTCACCATGGCCTCGATCAGCGTGGGACCATCGGTCCGCGCCAGCGCCCGGTCGAGGGCGGCGTCGAAGCCTTCCGCCGTGTCGACCCGCTCGGCCGGCAGGCCGAAGCCCTCGGCGATCTTGGCGATGTTCATTGGCGGGTCGTTGAAGTCCATGCCGATCGGCGTGTCGTTGCCGTGGAACAGCTTCAGCCGGTTCTTGAGGATCTGGTAGCCCTCGTTGTTGGTGATCAGGAAGATCACCGGAAGCTTCTGGTTGGCCGCGCTCCAGATCGCCGAGATCGAATACATGGCGCTGCCGTCGCCGATCACGGCCACGACACGGCGCTTCGGCTCGGCGATCTGCACGCCGACCGCGGCGGCGATGCCCCAGCCGATGCCGCCGCTCACATTACCGAAGAAGCTGTTGCGGTCGCGGAAGGGGAAATAGCTCGGCAAGGTCGCGGTGCTGGTGAGGCCTTCCTCGACGATGATGGCGTCCGTCGGCAACTTGTCGCTGAGACGCATCATGAGCCATTCGGCGGGCAGGGGACCGGTCGTGGGCGTCGTAACCCTGGCTGCCTTCTGGGCGCGCTGGGCGCTCCAGTTGCGCGTCGCGATCTCGGCGAGCGACGCCTTGGCCTGCTCGGCGAGCTTGGCGCCGCCCAGCTTCTTCAGCAGAGGCACGAGAGCCTTCAGCGTCTCCTTCACATCGGCGCGCAGCGCGATCTCGGCCGGGAAGTTCTTGCCCATCTCCCAGTCACGCAGGCCGATCATCGCCACTTTGGTGGTCTCGGGCAGCGGCTCGGTCTCGCTCCACACCGACATCTTCAGCACGTCGGCGCCGACGCAGAGCATCAGGTCATAGTCGGAGAGGACGCGGCGCACGTATTTCTGGTCGCGGTTCAGCGCGCCGAGATAGGCGGGATGCTCGGAGGGGAAGTGTGCGCCCCAGGCTACGGTCTGTTGCAGCACCGGCGCGCCCAGCGTCTCGGCCAACTCGGTGGCCTCGGCGAAGGCGTCCGACGTGGCGATCTCGTGGCCGGCCAGGATGACGGGCTTCTTTGCCGCGAGCAGGCGCCGGGCGAGTTGTTCCAGTGCCGCGTCGCTCGGGCGCACCGCCGTGTCGACGCGGGTCACCTCGCCCATGTCGATGGCGGCTTCGTTGTTCAGGATGTCGCCCGGCAGGGAGATGAAGACCGGACCGGTCGGGGCCGTCAGGGCGACCTTGGCGGCGCGACGCAGGATGCGCGGCAGGTCCTCGATGCGGTTGACCTCGGTCGCCCATTTGACGACCGGCTGTGCGATCGGCACCAGCGGCGCGTAGAGCAGGGGCTCGGTCAGCCCGTGGCCCTGTTCCTGCTGGCCGGCGGTCACGATCATCGGCGTGCCCGACATCATCGAGGTGTAGATCGACCCGATCGCATTGCCGAGGCCGGGCGCCACGTGGACGTTGCAGGAGACCAGCTTGCCGGAGGCCCGCGCATAGCCGTCGGCCATGGCGATCACGACGGCTTCCTGGAGGGCCAGCACGTAGCCCATCTCCGGGGCCGAGGAGAGGGCATGCATGATCGGCAGCTCGGTCGTGCCGGGATTGCCGAACATCTTGGTGACGCCCTCGTCCTTCAGCACGCGCAGGAAGGCATCGCGGCCGGTGATGGTGTTGGGGACGTTTGCGTCGGGCATTCATTTCCTCCTCGAGAAGGGCGCGAGGGTAGCGTGCCGCCGTCGCTCGTGAAATGATCGAGTGCATGACGGTTGGAAGACCACGCGCGATGCGAAAAGCCCGTGACGGATCTTGAGCGAAGAGTTGCTGGCCTGGCGTGCTGGCGCGGCCCGGTGAAGATGGCGCCGCTTCTGGGCGGGCTGACCAACCTGTCGTACGTCGTCGAAGACGCGGGCGAGAAGTTCGTCGTGCGCATCGGCGACGACATTCCGGTCCATCACGTCTTCCGCGATCGCGAGCGTGCTGCGTCGATCGCCGCCCATGTCGCGGGTCTGTCGCCTGAAGTCGTGCACACCGAGCCCGGCATTCTCGTGATGCGTCACGTCGACGGACGGACCTTCACCGAAGCCGATCTGCGCTCGAGCATCCATCGCCTGATACCGCTGTTGCAGACATGCCATCGGTCTGTCGGTACGCATCTCGCCGGTCCCCCGAACTTCTTCTGGGTCTTCCACGTGATTCGCGATTACGCGCGCACGATCGTGGAAGCAAACAGTCCGTTCGCAGCCGACGTGCCGCGCTATCTGGAGGCGAACCGGGTGCTCGAAGCGGCACAGGTGCCGATGCCCATCGTCTTCGGTCATCACGACCTGCTGCCGGGCAACGTGATGGACGATGGCAGGCGTCTCTGGCTGATCGACTGGGAGTATGGCGGCTTCGGCACCGCCCTGTTCGACCTGGCCAACCTGTCGGCAAACGGCGCGTTCGGCGATGCCGAGGATGATGCTCTGCTGGATGCCTATTTCGAGGGCAAGGTCCCGGCCGACCTGCGCCGCGCCTTCCAGGCCATGAAGGCGGCCAGCGCCCTGCGCGAAGCCATGTGGGCCATGGTGTCCGATATTCACCTGCGGATCCCCGGCGCCGACTACAAGGCGCATGCGCGGGACTATCTGAACCGCTTCGAGGAATTGATGGCCCGCTGATTGCATGTCGCTTCTGGGGACTGACTTCAGGAGCACATGCATGAGCCTTCGCCGATTCCGTCTCGCTGTGGCACTGGCCGCCGCGTCCCTGCTGCCGCTGTCAGCCGCGCAGGCGCAGGAGAAAACGCTGCGCATCGCCATGACGGCGTCGGACATCCCGACGACCACGGGCATGCCGAACAACGGCTTCGAGGGTATGCGCTTCCTCGGGTTTCCGATCTTCGAAGGCCTCGTCCTGTTCGACCTGTCGAAGTCGGATCAACTCGCCACCTTGCGGCCGGGCCTGGCCGAAAGCTGGAAGCAGGCGCCCGACGACAAGAAGACCTGGATCTTCAATCTCCGTAAGGGCGTGAAGTTCCACGACGGCACCGACTTCAACGCCGACGCCGTGATCTGGAATCTCGAGCGCATCTTCAACAAGGACAGTGCGCAGTTCGAGGCCAATTCTGCCGGCATCATGCGCTCCCGCGTGCCGATTCTCGCGGGCTACAAGAAGATCGACGACAATACGGTGGCGCTCACCACGACCGTCGTTGCCTCTTATTTCCCGTGGATGGTGCCCTACATCCTCACCGCCTCGCCCACACAGTGGGAGAAGGCCGGCAAGGACTGGAACAAGGTCGGCGCCGCCGGCGGCGCCGGTACCGGACCGTTCAAGATCACCAAGGTCGTGCCGCGCCAGTCGGTCTCGCTGGGCCGCAACGATGGCTATTGGGATGCGGAAAAGAAGGCCAAGGTCGACGCGATCCTGCTGTTGCCGATCCCCGAGGCCAATACGCGCCTGGCGGCGCTGCGCTCGGGGCGGGTCGACTGGATCGAGGTGCCGCCGCCGGACGGCATCCCGTCGCTGAAGCAGGCGGGCTATGTGATCTCGACCAACTCCTACCCGCACGTCTGGCCGTGGTTCTACAACATGGCTGCCAAGAACAGCCCGCTGGCCGACGTCCGTGTACGCCAGGGGCTGAACTACTGCATCGACCGCGGCGCCATCGTCTCGATGCTGAACGGTACCGCCGAACCTTCCGTTGGCTGGCTGAAGCCCTCGGATGCCGCGTTCGGCAATCCCGTGAATCGCTACACGTTCGATCCGGCGAAGGGCAAGAAGCTGCTGGCCGAAGCCGGCTTCACGCCGCAGAAGCCGCTCTCCTTCAAGGTCATGATCTCGACGTCGGGTTCGGGTCAGATGCTGCCGCTGCCGATGAACGAGGCGCTGCAGGAGAACCTCAAGCAGGCCTGCGGCGTCGACATCCAGGTCGATGCCGTCGAGTGGCAGGTGCTGCTGAACGCCAGCCGGGCCACGCCCGATGCGCCGTCGCTCAACGGCGCGATGGCGCTCAACGTGAGCTCGCCGTCCAGCGACGTCGGCATGATGTACCGCTACTTCGCCGCAGCGAACTTCTCGCCGATGGGCTCCAACTTCGAGCAGTGGAAGGACGACAAGTTCGAGGCTGCGCTGGCGACACTGGCGGACGCCACGGACGAGGCGACCATCCTGCAGAACTTCAAGCTGGCGCACGAGCGGCTGGTCGACAACCCGCCCTGGCTCTACATCGTGCACGACCTGAACCCGCGTGCCTTCAGCAAGAACGTGCAGGGCTTCGTGCCGGCGCAGTCCTGGTTTGTCGACCTGACGAACGTCAGCTTGAAGTAGGTTGGAGCCGTCGTCCTGAGCGGAGCGCCGCAGGCGCGATGTCGAAGGACCTCTTTTCCGGCGCCCGTGCCGTTGAAAGTAGAAGAGGCCCTTCGGCTACGCTGCGCTCCGCTCAGGGCGATGGAATATCGTCAGCGGGCGCAGAGCTTCGGGATCTTCGACAGAACCTCGATCGAGCAGACCTCGGTCGGGAACAGGGCCCAGACGGCGGCGAGGACGACCGCCAGGAAGATGAAGGGCCGCAGGACGCGAAACACCACCGGCAGGAGCAGCTGCAGCACCCAGTAGCCGACGAGCAGACCGACGACCACCGCGAGCACGCGGTACTGCATGCTCCAGCTGTCCCATGGGCCGAGATTTGCGCGGGCGAGCAGTTCGTTGAGGTATTCCACGATCAGTCGCGGAACGGATCGGTCATCAGGATCGTATCCTCGCGCTGCGGGCTGGTGCTGAGCAGCGCCACCGGGCAGCCGACCAGTTCCTCGACGCGCCGCACGTACTTGATGCAGGTGGCCGGCAGCTCGGCGAAGGAACGCGCCCCCTGGGTGCTTTCGCTCCAGCCCTCGAACTCTTCCCAAATCGGCTTCAGCTTGGCCTGCGCGCCCATGGTGAAGGGAAAGCGCTCGATGCGCTTGCCGTCGAGTTCGTAGCCGACGCAGACCTTGATGACTTTCTCGCCGTCGAGCACGTCGAGCTTGGTGAGGGCGATGCCGTCGATGCCGTTCAGCTTGACCGCCTGCCGCACCATCACCGCATCGAACCAGCCGCAGCGGCGGCGGCGGCCGGTGTTGGTGCCGAATTCCTTGCCGCGATCGCCCAGCCCCTGGCCGATCTCGTCGGTCAGCTCGGTGGGGAAGGGGCCGTCGCCGACGCGCGTCGTGTAGGCCTTGGCGATGCCCAGGACGTAGCCGACCGAACCGTTGCCCATGCCGCTGCCGATCATGGCCTGCGCCGCCACCGTGTTGGACGAGGTGACGTAGGGATAGGTGCCGTGATCGATATCGAGCATGGTTGCCTGCGCGCCCTCGAATAGGATGCGCTTGCCGGCGGCGCGCAACCCGTCGAGGCGCTCCCACACGTCTTCCGCGAAGGGCAGGATCTTCGGCGCCAGCTCGAGCAGCTCGGCGGTCAGCTTGGCGGCGTCGATCTGCGGCTGGCCCAGCCCCTTGCGCAGGGCATTGTGATGCGCGAGCAGAGTGTTGACCTTGAGCGGCAGCATGTCCGGTTCGCCGAGATCGCCGACCCGGATGGCGCGACGGCCGACCTTGTCCTCGTAGGCGGGGCCGATGCCGCGCCGCGTGGTGCCGATCCGGATGATATCGGGCGCATCCTCGCGCCAGCCGTCTAGGTCGCGGTGAAGCGGCAGGATCAGCACGGCATGATTGGCGATCTTCAGGCTGGCAGGCGTCACCGACAGGCCCTGCTCGGTGACCTTCCGCACTTCCTCGAGGAAGTGCCAGGGGTCGATCACCACGCCGTTGCCGATGATCGAGAGCTTGCCCGGGCGCACCACACCGGACGGCAGCAGCGCCAGCTTGTAGGTCTGGTTGCCGATGACCAGCGTATGGCCGGCATTGTGACCGCCCTGGAAGCGCACCACGACCTCG
>JBILYJ010000281.1:0-6761 GCA_044377795.1 Reyranella sp.
CTGCGCGGATAGAAGCCGATCGCATGGTTGGACGAGGCAAAGATCACGCGCTTCACGCCCGCCTCGCGCGCCGCTTCGAAGACGTTGTAGCAGCCGATGATATTGGCCTGCAGGATCTGGTCCCAGGTGCCCTCGACCGAATGGCCGCCGAGATGGATGACGCTGTCGGCGCCCTCGAGCGCGGCGGCCACCTCATCCGGCCTGGTGAGGTCGGCCGCGACGAAGGTTTCGCCCAGCTGGAGGTCCCGGGGCTCGACCCGATCGCTCAGCACCAATCCCGGATAGAGCCTGGCCAGCAAGGGCCGGGTCATGGTGCCGATACCGCCGGCAGCGCCGGTCAAGACGATGCGGCGCGTGTCCTTAGCGTCGGCCATTCCTGTTTCCCCCTGCCAGAGTGCGATATCGGTCGAGCGAGCGCGTGAGATGATCGCGCATGGCGCGCCGCGCCTCCGATGGCTCGCCATCGGTGATGGCCGTCACGATGCGCGTGTGCTCGGCCTGGATACGTTCGAGATACAGACGACGTTCGGCGGGCGTATCCATATCCAGCCGTACGCTCTGACGCGGGATCACGTGACTGCCGAGATAGGCCAGGAAGCGCGGGAACTGGTCGTTGCCGGTCGCCTCAGCGATAGCGCGATGGAAAGCGAAATCCTGGGCGACCGCGCCTTCGCCACGCTGAAGGGCGTCGTCGATCGCCCGCCACGCCGCGCGGATCGATACGAGCTGCTTCCGGCTGGCGCGCTCGGCGGCGAGACCCGCCGCCTGCGCTTCGACCGCCAGCCGCAGTTCCATGACGTTCAGGATGTCGGACAACGCCGCCGCGCGCGGCGGCGCGATCCGGAAGGGTCCGGCGGCGGGATCGGCGACATAGGCGCCGGAACCGCGACGCGTCACGACCAGCCCGTCGGCGCGCAGCGCGGCCACGGCTTCGCGGACCACCGTGCGGCTCACGCCCAGCTCCTTCGTGAGCATCTGTTCAGTCGGCAGGCGCGTGCCCGGTGCGAGGCGGCCGCCGCGAATGTCGGCGCTCAACCGCGCCATGACCTGCTCGGCGAGATTGTTCTCGGGCTGCTTCACCGCCTACCCGGCCAGTTCCAGCATCACGTTCAGCAGCACCTGCGCGCCGGCCGCCAGGTCGGCCGCCTCGGTGTGCTCCTTCACATTGTGGCTGAGGCCCGCGACGGACGGCACGAAGATCATGGCCGTCGGGCAGAGGCGCTGCATCATCTGGGCGTCGTGGCCGGCGCCCGACGGCATGCGCCGCGTGCTGAGCGACAGCGCCCGGGCATGATGCTCGACCCTATCGACCAGGCCCGCATCGAAGATCACCGGCTCGAAGCGCGCCAGCACCTTCGCCTCGACCTCGACCCGCTCGGCCTTCGCGACCTCTACGATGTGTGCCGCGACCCGCGCCTCGGCCTCCTTGAGCTTCGCCTCGTCGGTGTTGCGCAGGTCGACGGAGAAGACCGCGCGGTTGGGCACGACGTTGATGAGGTTAGGCCGCAGCGCCAGCGCACCCACCGTGGCCACCTGGTTGCCTCCCATTTCCCAGGCGAGCTTGCGGGTGAAAAGATTGACCGACGCCGCGAGATAGCCCGCGTCGCGGCGCAGGCGCATCGGGGTCGTGCCGGCATGGTTGGAGACGCCGGTCACCGTGTACTCGGTCCACGAAATGCCCTGCACGCTCTCGACGACGCCGATCCGGACCTTCTCCTCGTCGAGGATCGGCCCCTGCTCGATATGCAGCTCGACGAAAGCATGCGGCTTCACCGCGCCCGGCTTTGCCGGCCCGAGATAGCCGATGCGCCGCAGCTCGTCGCCGACACAGGCACCGTCCTTGTCGGCCGCCGCATAGGCCTCGTTGAGGCCAAGGCCGCCGACATAGACCAGGCTGCCCATCATGTCGGGCTGGAAGCGTGCCCCTTCCTCGTTGGTGAACGCGGCGACGGCGATCGGGCGGCGCGTCGTGACGCCGGCCTCGTTCAAGGCGCGCACGACCTCGAGGCCCGCCAGGACGCCGTAATTGCCGTCGTAGCGGCCGCCGGTGCGCACCGTGTCGATATGGCTGCCGGTCATGACCGGCGCGAGGTCCTCGCTGCCGGCGCGCACGCCGATCACGTTGCCGATCGCATCGACCGTAACGGCGAGGCCCAGCGCCTTCATCCAGCCTACCACCAGGTCTCGGCCGGCCCTGTCCTCGTCGGTGAGCGCCAGCCGGGCGCAGCCGCCGCCCTCGATGGCGCCGATGGAAGCCAGATCGTCGAGGGCGCCGAGCAGGCGCCGGTCATCCAGTCGCAACATGAATTCTCCAGTAGGACCAAGACCTTAGTCGTTCACGGGAGGCCGGGCAAAATATCACGGCGGCTTGATCCGGATTGCCTTGCAAGCGCCACGACCCGAGGTCACTTAGGATGGCGATGGCTCGTTTCCTCGTCCTTCTGCTCGTGCTCATGGCAGGCCCGGTTTTTGCGCAGTCGGCTCGTGCGCAGGCTGCGCCTGCGCAAACGGCGGTCGTGACGACTGACAATGTGCGGTCCGAACTCGTGTCCGAGGTCGCGACGGTCAAGCCCGGCGAGCCGTTCTGGGTCGGGCTGCGCCAGACGATGCGCCCCAAATGGCACACCTACTGGAAGAATCCGGGCGAATCCGGCCTGCCGACCGAAATTACATGGAAGCTGCCCGAGGGCACCAAGGCCGATCCGATCGTCTGGCCGGCGCCGACCCTGTTCGATATCGGCGGCATCATCAATTACGGCTTCAAGGACGAGTCGGTACTGCTGGTGCGCATCACACCGCCGGCCGGCCTTACGGGACCGCTCACCCTCGCCGCCGAAGCCAACTGGCTGGTCTGCGAGGATGTCTGCATCCCCGAGGAGGGAAAGTTCGAGCTGGTGTTGCCCTCGGGCCCTGCCGCGACGCCGGCACCACCCGCCACCCTCACGCTGTTCGAGCAGGCGCGCCGCGCCGTGCCCACGCCAAGCCCGTGGTCCGCCCGCTATGGCCTGTCCAAGAGCGGCGATCCCACTCTGCTGGTGGAGGCCAGGGGCCTGAAGGCGGATGCGTTGAGCAAAGTCTATTTCTTCCCGGCCGAGTGGGGCCCCGTGGCCACCATGGCCAAGCAGAGCGCCACGGTGACGCCTGAGGGCATTCGCATTCCCCTGAAGAGGGGTGACGCCAAGACCCCGCTGCCGGCCGACCTCGCCGGCACGCTGGTCCTCACCGAGAAGACGGCCGACGGCAACGTGAAGCAGGCCTTCGACCTGTCGGCGAAGCTCGATCCGGCGTTCGTGCCGACCACCACGGCGTCGCTGGCCAATGCGCTGGGCGCCGAGCAGCTCTCGCTCATGCAGGCGCTGCTGTTCGCGCTGCTGGGCGGCCTGATCCTGAACCTGATGCCCTGCGTCTTCCCGGTGCTGGCCATGAAGGCCGCGGCCTTCGCGCGCCTCGCCGGCCACGAGCGCAGCGAGATGCGCCGCGACGGGCTCGCCTATACCGGCGGGGTCCTTGCCTCCTTCGCCGCGATGGCCGGAATCGTGATCGCGATCCGCTCGACCGCGGGCGAGGTGAACTGGGGATTCCAGTTCCAGTCGCCGGTCTTCTCGCTCGTGATCGCCTATCTGTTCTTCGTGGTTGGCCTCAACCTGTCGGGCGTCTTCGAGGTCGGCAACCGCTTGGCCGGCGTCGGCCAGGGCCTCGTCTCCCGCGGCGGCACCACGGGCGCCTTCTTCACCGGCGTCCTGGCGGTGATCGTCGCGACCCCCTGCACCGCGCCGTTCATGGCCGCGGCGTTGGGCTTTGCCCTCAGCCAGCCGGCACCCGCCACGATCGCGGTGCTGCTGGCGATGGGCCTCGGCCTCGCCCTTCCCTACCTCGCGTTGTCGATGACGCCTGCGCTGCAGCGGCTGATGCCGCGCCCGGGCCCGTGGATGGACCGGCTGCGCCAGTTCCTCGCCTTCCCGATGTATGCCTCCGCGGTCTGGATGATCTGGGTGCTGACCCGGCAGACCGGCGCCGATGGGGTGCTCTACGCGCTGGGCGGCATGATCCTGATTGCCTTCGCCATCTGGCTGCTGCGCATCGGCACGGCTGAGTCGGCGGGCACTTGGGCACGCCGCGGCCTTGCCGCCGGCGCCGTGCTGCTGGCCTTTGCCGCCACGCTCAAGCTCGATGACAGTCCCGCAACGGCCGCCTCGGCGTCGGGCGGTCCCGCAGCCGGCGTCAGCTTCGAAGGCTGGGAACGCTTCTCGCGCGCCCGCATGGCCGAGGCCGTGGCCGCCGGCAAGCCGGTCTTTGTCGACTTCACCGCCGCCTGGTGCATTACTTGCCTGGTGAACGAGCGCGTCGCGCTTGAAACGCCGGCCAGCCGGAAGGCGTTCGAGCAGGCAGGTGTCGTCAAGCTCAAGGGCGACTGGACCAACCGCGATGCCGAGATCACCGGCGTCCTGAAGGAACTCGGCCGCGCCGGCGTTCCGCTCTACCTGTTCTGGGCGCCCGGGGCGGATCGGCCGAAGATTCTGCCGCAGGTCCTCACCGAGTCGCTGATCCTGTCGGAGTTGTCGTCAATCCAGCAAGCCAAGCCTTAGGAGGCACTCATGTCGAAGCTGAATGTTCCCCGTCGTTCCGTGATGATCGGTGGCGCCGCCCTCGCCCTCGTCCCCGCCGCAGCCTTTGCCTCATCGAGCCCCGATATCGGCAAACCCGCGCCGCAGTTCAGCGCCGTCGACAGCAACGGCAAGAGCTGGTCGCTGGCCGACCTCAAGGGCAAGGTCGTTGTCCTCGAGACGACGAACCACGACTGCCCCTATGTGCGCAAGCACTACACGTCCAACAACATGCAGGACCAGCAGCGCGAGGCCGCTGCCAAGGGTGTCGTCTGGCTGACGGTCGCCTCGTCCGCCACCGGCGAGCAGGGCCATGTGACGGCCACGCAGGCCAACGACCTCACCAAGAGCCGCAACGCCGCGCCCGCGGCCGTGCTCATCGACCCGCAAAGCAAGGTCGCGCGCGCCTATGGCGCCACGGTGACGCCGCACATGTACATCATCGATGCCAACGGCATCCTGGTCTACAAGGGCGGCATCGACTCGATCCCCTCCTCGAGCGCCGCCGACGTTCCGAAGGCGACGCAGTATGTCCGCGTGGCGCTCGACCAGGTTCTGTCCGGCAAGCCGGTGGCCGAGGCTTCGACCCGCGCCTATGGCTGCTCGCTGAAATATCCCAAGACCTCGACCTGACGGTCCGGCGATGCCGCACGACGGCTGGCATCCGCACGACGAGTCTCACGACCATCCCCATCATCACCACGGCCCGCCGACCCGGCGGACCGTGCTGGCGGCGGCAGCCCTATTGCCGTTCGGCAGCGCAAGCGCCCAGACGGTCGATGCCGCCCAGCGCATCGCCGATGCCGCCAACCGCTTCCTCCTCTCCCTCGACGACGGCCAGCGTCGGAAGACGCTGATCGCCTTCGACTCGGACAATCGCCTCGACTGGCACTACATCCCACGCACCCGCTCGGGCCTCGCCTTGGGTGAAATGCGCGCCGACCAGGCGGATGCCGCCCGTGCGCTCTTCGCGTCGGTGCTGAACCAGCGCGGCCTCGAACTGCTGGAGGGCGTGCGCCTGCTCGAAGGCGTTCTGCGCGAACAGCAGGGCAGCTTTCGCGATCCCTTCCGCTACTATGTCTCGGTGTTCGGCACGCCTGGCCGCTTTCCCTGGGGCTGGCGCTTCGAGGGCCATCACCTGTCGCTGAACGTGGCGCTGCCCACCCCCGGACATGTCGCGGTGACGCCCTTCTTCACGGGCGCTCATCCCGCGACGGTGCGCGACGGGCCCCATCGCGGCTTCCGTCTGCTCGGCGCCTCCGAGGATCTCGCCCGCCAGATCATGGCAGGCCTCAACGACCGGCAGCGTCAGGCGGCCATCATCGCCAACCGCTCGTTTGGCGAGATCGTGGCCAGCCCGCAGCGTGAGCAGGATCTCGGGAATCCGCGCGGGCTGCTGCTGGGCGAGATGTCTGCTGCGCAACGCACCCTGGTCGAGGCGCTGATGGACCGCTTCCTCGGTACGCTCGCGGCTGACCTGCTGGCCCAGCAGAAGCAGCGCGTCCTGGAGCAGGGGCTCGCCAGCTTCCGTTTCGCCTGGGCCGGATCGCTGACGCCGGGCGAGGCGCATTACTTCCGGGTTCACGGCCCCGTCACGCTGATCGAGCACGACAACACCCAGAACGGCGCCAACCATGTCCATGCCGTGTGGCGTGACCTCGCCGCCGATTTTGGCCGCGACGCGCTGGCCGATCACTACCGACAGCAGAGGCACCGCTGAGGCCGGCTTACCGAGTTGGGTGAACGAGCCGGTGGATGAAGCCGAGCTTTTCGATCACGCGCGGCAAGAGCACGGAAGAATAGACGTCGGGCTGTCCAATGGCGCGGTTGAGGCTGTTCAGGACCAGCGACAGAGGCGTCCAGCTGTCGATGAACTGGCCGATCCCGGAAGCTCGATAGGGATCGAAGTCGACCGTGGCATCCGGCTCCTCGCCCTTGGCCAGGCGGGGCTGGGTCGACTGGCCGAAGGCTCGCATGATCTCGAGCGTGTCGACGATGTGTAGATAGTACGCCCAGGTCTCGGCGAAGTGCCAAACATGAAGGACGTCGAGCGCTGGGCTGTCATGACGATCGGCACCGGCCTGGGCAATGCCGGGTTCACGAATCGCGAGTAATACCAACCGCCAGAATTTGTGACTCTTGTGGGATTCCGGTTGG
>JBILYJ010000282.1:0-6748 GCA_044377795.1 Reyranella sp.
CCAAGACCTTTCCAGCGCATTCGATGCTTCAAGGATGGCCTGGACATGGCGCGTTCCGGCGGCGGGAACGCCTTGTCATGACGCCTTCTCCTTTTGTCTCCGGAGGAGCGTGAGGATGGAAGCCCGCGTCAATCATGCAGAGGGCACCGTCACGATCGTCGATGCCAACACGACGATCGCCTGCTGCCGCTACGATGATCCGGGTGAGGTCGAATACCTGTTCGTTGGTGAGTGGTTCCTGCGTCGCGGCCACGCCCGTCGAAGGCCGGAACTCGTGGAGGCGCATTTGGGCAAGAGGCTTCGATTCGCATCTCCGATCCCCCCTTTGGGACGTCATGTCGTCGAGGCTTATGGTCGGGATCGTGGCATCGAGCCGCCGGGATCCGAGCTCAGGTCGTCTGTCGCGGCCTGATCGAGGGGCGCAACCAGGCACCCACTCGCTCCGGGGCTTGAGGTTCGGCCCGGGGAGCGGGCTGAGATTGAGTGTTGTCCCTGCACCCGGCGCGGCTTGAGCTTTGCCTCAGGCGCGGCTGGCCAGATACCAAAGCGGTATCAGCAGGACGGTGATCAACTGCAGCCGGACACGCCACGCCATCAGGCGGTTGCTGCGGCTTGCGCCGGCCGTTGCGTCGGCTTCATCGCGCCCCATCGAGAGCACTCCGGCGAACAGGACCACCAGAGTTGCAAATGCAGAGACAAGGACGAGCACGAAGAGGAAGTTTGCCAGTGTCATGAGGGCTCCAGACCGACGCGGCAGTCGGTTGCAGGTCAGCTGGTTGTGCGGGGCTTCGGCGGCAAGTCCTCACGACGGTCGGGGCTGACATGTCGCACGCGTGATCCGCCGCTGCTCCCGACGCGTATCGATGTCAGTGTTAACAAGGATCAAAACATGAGTTCTCTTTATCGCGCCGTCATGGACTCCAGCGTCAACCCGCTTCGAACGCTGCCGGCGGCCCAGCGATTCCAGATCATGCTGTTCCTCAGCGTGATGTGGACCAACATCTTCTGCCTCAGCGTGGGGGCGTGGATGTGGTACGGCGAACTCATCGTGTTCCACGTCCTTGTCGCGGCCGGTGTCATCATCACGGGTCTCGTCTTCCAGCAGGCGTCGATGACGTCCGCCTATCGCACCTATCGTCATTTCCCCCTGAAGGACGGCACCGCCCGCTATGACGATGTCTGGGGTGCCTAGATCCGGCCCTCGGGGGACATTGAGGTTGGAAGACCGCGTCCATGATGCCGACGGCATCATCACGATCACGAATGCGAACACGACGGTTGCCTACTGCCGCTACGACTGTTCCGGCGAGATCGAGTATCTGTTCGTCAGTTCGCCGTTCCGGCGCCAGGGCTACGCCGGGCGGATGCTGGACCTCGTCGAGGAGCGCCTGGGGACCAGGCTCCGCTTCAACCCGCCGATCAGCTCGCTGGGGCGGCACGTCGTCGACGCCTACAGCCGACGCTGCACCAGCGCCGGCAAGAGCGAGAAGGAAGTGACGTTGCGAACCGTGGCGCGCGACGACCGAGCGGCCGCGTGCAGGACATGAGAACTGGCTCCGGGAATGCCGATGGCGATGCGTTCCCCGCGGGAGGCATCGCCGTCGTTATCGGCTCGTCGGGAGGTATCGGCAGCGCGTTGCTCGGGCACCTCTCGGCCCAGCCCCGCTTCAACGCGGTGCTGGGACTGGGGCGAAGAAGCTCGCCGCCCCTCGACCTGACGGACGAGGCGAGCATTGCCGGAGCGGCTCGCCATGTCGCCGGGCTCGGGGGAGACGTGCGCCTGATCATCGATGCCAGTGGAATCCTGCATGGCGACGGTCTCTCACCCGAAAAGAGCTGGCGCGATCTCGATGCGACTCAGATGGCCAGGGCCTTCGCCGTGAATGCCATCGGTCCCGCCCTGCTGATGAAGCACTTCCTGCCGTTGCTGCCCCGCCAGGGGCGGTCGATGTTCGCCACGCTGTCGGCCAGGGTCGGCAGCATCGGCGATAACCGGCTGGGCGGCTGGTACAGCTACCGCGCCTCGAAGGCGGCGCTGAATCAGTTCGTGCGCACGGCGGCCATCGAACTCGGCCGCCGCCAGCCGGCCGCCCTTTGCGTGGCGCTTCATCCCGGAACGGTGGCAACGTCGCTCTCGACGCCCTTCGTCAAGGCGGGTCTCGACGTGCAGACGCCCGACCAGGCGGCCGGCCGTCTGCTCGACGTCATCGATCGCCTTCCGCCCGGGAGCAGCGGTGGCTTCTTCGATCACCGGGGCGATCCGGTGCCGTGGTGACCGCGCTCAGGGTTTTCGATCCGGCAAGCGGCTATTCGCGCTTGTCCGCTACATTGATGCCCATGACCTTCTTGGCCGGGAACTTCTTGAAGGTGCCGAGGTGCCCGCGCATGCCGAGCTGGAAGGCCTCGACGTAGGCGAGCTTGCGCGTCAGGTAGTTGTGCTGCTCTTTCGGATCCAGATAGAGATTGAACAGCTTCGGATACGCATAGCGCTCCAGTACGCCCGTGAACCCACCCGTGCCGAACGCGTCTGTCGCGTTGTCGCTGGTGGCCGACAGCACCATCTTGTATTCGCCGCAGCGCAGGCCCGAGAAGGTCTGGCTCAGCCAGTAGTAGTGGTACTTGCGATTGGACAGGCCGTCCGGCGCCAGCAGGAACGAGCTCTGGTCGATGCCGTCGATGTAGCGGTCGGACGGCAACAGGTCGGAGGCTCCGGCCAGGCCGAGCGCGGTGGGCACGATGTCGTTGAAGTCGAACAGCCCGTCGCTCTGGCGGCCGGCCTCGATCGTGCCCGGCCAGTACATCAGGCCCGGGACGCGCACACCGCCTTCCCAGGTCGAGCCCTTGGCGCAGCGGAACGGCGTGAAGGCCGCGTCCGGCCAGGTCTCCATGTGCGGGCCGTTGTCGGACGAGATGAAGATCAGCGTGTCCTCGAGCTGGCCCGACTTGCGCAGCGCCTCGACGAGGCGGCCCATGATCTCGTCGAGTTCGAGCAGCGTGTCCTTGTAGGGATGCTTGGCCGGCGACTTGCCGAGGAACTTCTCGCCCGGATAGTTGTCGAAGTGGGCGCCGCGCGTGCAGTGATAGAGCAGCCACGGCTTGTCGGACTTGGCCTGCTTCTCGATGAACGCCTCGGAATACTTGCACCACTTCTCGTCGAGTTCGGAGAGGACGGGGATCGTCACCTCCTCGACGTTGGTCAGTTCCTTGCCCTTGGTCGCGTGCACGAAGCAGCGGTTGAAGGGCATGTTCTTGATCCACTCGGTGCGCGCGTCCGAATAGACGATTTCCGGGAAGAAGTGCGGGTCACGCCACTCCGTGTACATGTCGGAGACAGAGAGGAAGCCGTAGAAATCATCGTAGCCGACATGCTGCGGTTGGCTCTCCACGTTCTCGCCGAGATGCCACTTGCCGACCGCCTGCGTCGTGTAGCCGGCCTGGCCGAGCAGCATCGGCAGCGTGATCTCGCCCTGCAGCCCGCCGGGTTCGCCGTACATCGGCGGACGATGCAGCCCATGACGGTTCGGAACGCGGCCGGTGTGCAGCGTGGCGCGCGACGGCGAGCAGGAGGGTTCGGAATAGCAGGAGGTGAGTTGCAGACCACCGCGCGCGATCTTGTCGAAGTTGGGCGTCGGCGCACCCCCGGCGACGCCGCCGCCATAGCAGCCGAAGTCGCCCCAGCCGACATCGTCCATCAGATAGATCAGGATGTTGGGCTTCTTCTTTCGGGCGGCGATTTTTCGCGCCGCGGCTTCGACGTCTTCCCTGTGCACGAAAGCGGGTTCGAGATGGTTTGCCTTGCGCACGGTCTGCGTTGCGATGGCGTCGAATGCCGTCATGTTTCCTCCGTTGAATTGCGCGAAACTACCCGCTTGCAGCGTCGATGGCGATGGCGCGTGCGAGTGCCGTGAGCGGCGGGCCATAGCGGGCGCCGGCCTCGGCTTCGCTCATCGCGGAGCGGGTGAAGCGCATCGAGATGCATCCCAGCACGCGGTCGTTCCCGTGAATGGCGACGGCGATTCCCTGCAGGCGGGCCGGCCTTGTCAGGACGGAGAAGGCATGGCCGTCCTGGCGTATGCGAGCAAAGTCTGCGGCCAGCTTCGCATCGAACCGCACGCCGAGGTCGCGCAGGATCGCGCGACGTTCTTCGTCCGTGGAGAAGGCGAGCCAGGCGCGACCGAGGGCGCCCGACAGGATGGGGCTGCGGCGCTGCAGGGCGGTGCGCTCGAACGACATCGGGCTCTCCGCCGCCGTCGAGTAGCGGATCGTGATCGCCCTGTGGCTGATCGAGCCGAGATAGAGCGGCCATCCATGCACCTGCGTGAAACGATGCATGTGCGGCGCGGCGGCGCCGACGAAATGATCGATGAAGCGGATGCCCTGGGCCAGGCCCAGTACGCGGTCAGTGAGGCGATAGCCGATAAGGCGCGAGACCTTCGCTACGTAGCCCAGTTCGATCAGCCCGTTCAGAAGGCGCGCCACGGTGGGGCGGGGCATGCCGGTCTCTTCCGCCAGCACGGCGATGGTGCCGTGCGGGCGCCGACTCAGCGCCTCAAGGATCTCGAAGCTGCGGCGGACGGGCTCGATGGCCATGGCCGCGACGTTATTCCGTAATACGGACTCTGTCGACTTAGGCACGGCGGGCGCCGCCAGAAAGCGCTAGCGTGCCGGCAACAAGAAACGACGAGGAAGCATGATAGGACGACGACAGTTCGGAATGGGGCTGGGCGCTGCGGCCGTCGCGGTGCCAGGCATCGCGCGGGCCCAGAAATTTCCCTCCGGCCGTGTCACCATGGTCGTGCCGTTTCCGGCCGGCGCGGCGACCGACATCAGCGCTCGCATCTATGCCGAGCGCCTCTCGGCCCTGTGGGGCCAGCCCGTCGTGATCGACAACAAGGGCGGCGGCAATGGCATTCCGGCGGCCGAATCGGTGGCGCGCGCCAAGCCGGACGGGCTGACGCTGTTTGCCACCTCGGCCATGACTCAAGTCGTCAATCCCGCGATCTACGACAAGCTGCCCTACGACCCGATCGCCGACTTCGCGCCGATCTCGCGCATGGGCACCTCGCCCTTCGTGCTGCTGGTCGACAGGAACAGCCCGATCAACACCGCGGCCGAACTGACGGCAAAGCTGAAGGCGGAGCCCGGCAAGCACAATTATGGCGCCGGCGCCTTGCCCGCGCGCGTCGCCTCCGAGCTCTACAAGATGGCGGCAGGCGTCGACGCGGTCTATGTCGGCTACAAGAGCAACCCGCAGGCCATCCCCGACGTCCAGAGCGGTCTGCTCACCTTCATGATGATCGACACGGTCAACGCCAAGATCGCGATGGACCGCGGCGCGCTGAAGGGATTGTTCGTCACCGACAGCGAGCGCTATGCCGCCGTGCCCGCGATGCCGACGGCGGCGGAAGCCGGTCTGCCCGAGGTCCTGCTGACGACCTGGACCGGCTTCTATGCCCCGAAGGGGACGCCCGCGGAGATCGTCAACCGGATCAACGCCGATCTCTATACCGTGTCGGCGATGCCGGAAGTCGTCGAGCGCCTCGCGGCGCTGGGCGGTACGCCGAAGCTCATGCGTCCGGCCGAGTTCGCGGCCTTCGCCAGCGCCGAGAAAGAGCGCTGGGGGCAGATCATCCGTCGAGCCAACATCAAGGTTGAGTAGGAGAGACCCATGACAGGATCCTTGAACGCCAATGCCGGGCCGCGCTACCGGCACAATGCCGACGAGAGCGCGCCGTACGAGACGATCACCCTCGACAAGCTGACGCCGATCCTCGGCGCCGAGATCAGCGGGATCGACCTCAGCCAGCCTCTGTCCAACCGGCAGCAGGACGAGATCCATCGAGCGCTGGCGGAGAACCTGGTCATCTTCTTCCGCGACCAGCACATCAGCCAGGACCAACACATGGCCTTCGGCCGGCTGTTCGGCGACCTGCACACCCATCCCGCGGCGCCGAGCGAACCCGGTAAGCCGGAGCTGATGATCATCCACGCCGACAAGGACTCGCCGCGCGCCAACGGCGAGGGCTGGCACACCGACGTGAGCTGCGATCTCGAGCCGCCGATGGGCAGCATCCTCTACATCAAGAAGTGCCCGCCCAAGGGCGGCGACACGCTGTTCGCCAGCATGTACGCCGCCTACGAGGCGCTGTCGGATCGCATGAAGACCTATCTCGACGGGCTGACCGCCGTCCATGACGGCGAATCGGTCTATCGCGGCCTCTACAAGAACTTCAACGTGGCCGACAAGCCGGAGTATCCGCGCGCCATCCACCCGGTGGTGCGGACCCATCCCGTGACAGGCAAGAAGGGCCTCTACGTCAATCGTGGGTTCACCCGCTCGCTGGTCGGCCTGCCGCGTGACGAGAGCGACGCGATCCTGCGGTACCTCTACGAGCACATGGAGAACCCGCTCTTCCAGTGCCGCTTCCGTTGGCAGGAGAACTCCATCGCCTTCTGGGACAATCGCTGCGTCCAGCATCGCGCGATGTGGGACTACTGGCCGCATACCCGCAGCGGCAACCGGGTCACGGTGGCAGGCGACAAGCCTTACTGATACTCCTCGGGGCGTGCTGGTCATTTTCGATTGCGACGGGGTGCTGGTCGACAGCGAACCCCTCGCCAACACCTGCTTTGCCCGCGCGCTCCGGCGCGAGGGCCTCGACTGGAACGTCGAGGAGACGATGCGGCGCCTGATGGGCCGCTCGATGAAATCCTGCGTGGAGATCGTCGAGGGCGAACTCGGCCGCGC